>JACDCP010000277.1 GCA_013817465.1 Gammaproteobacteria bacterium
GTCCGGATGGAGGCCGCCGAGCGCGTAAACCGGGGTGATAGTACTTTCAAAGGCCCTGCTGCGGTAGCGGGCGGGGGCTGAAGGGGTCATCGGGAGGCGAGCTGTGTGGGAATCGTGTCGTGAGTGGCCGAGGAATGCCGTGCTCAGCGGATTGACGTTTGGAATTTTTGTCAGGCACCTGGAAATACGCAGCGCTCGGACGCAGCGGCTCCGCGCGTCATTACCACCGGCAGAGCGAACGCAGTGTCAGCTTTTTCTCTCTGCAGGCCGACTTGACGAAAGACCTCGATCGCGAACACCAGCTCCTGATCGGCGGCGACAACGGGCTGCGCGGCTATCCGCTGCGCTATCAGAGCGGGGAGCGGCGGATGCTCGCAACGGTCGAGCAGCGTTTTTTTACCGATTACTATCCGCTGCGCCTGTTCCGCCTCGGCTTCGCCGCCTTCGTCGACGTGGGCCGCACCTGGGGAGAGAACGTGGTCGGAGCGGAGAATCTGGGGCTGCTCAAGGACGTCGGGTTCGGCATGCGACTCGGCAGCACGCGCTCTGGATCAGGAAACGTCATCCACGTCGACCTCGCATTTCCCCTGGACGGTGAGGATGACATCAGCAACGTGCAGCTCCTGTTCCAGACCAAGGCCAGCTTCTGAGGGGCAGGTGCCAGGGCGCCTGGCACACGGCTTGCATAGGTTGACCGTCCGTTCGAAAACCACGAGCCGCTGTTCGTCTCGCGCCCACGGAGCGCGCCCCGGAATCAGGGAGGATCGATCGATGCATAATTCGAGCCCAGCCGTATTTGCGTGCCTGGTTGCGTGGCTGGCCTCGAGCCCCGCGCAGGCACAGGATGAAACCCCGCCGCAAGGGGAAGTCATGCTGACCGACGAATCGATTCAGCTCACCTACATTACGGATGGAGGGGGGATCGGAGTCGAGAACGGCGAGCTGCAAGTCGGTGGTTTTCTGAACGAGCAGCGCGACATCGTCGGTAGCGCCGCATTGCTCGTCGAAGCGACGCGGCTCCGGTATCGCCGCTTCGAGGTCAGTTTTGGCCCGAAAGCGTACGCGGCGCTGCTCGGGGATGCCGATGAAGACATCTTTTCAATTGCCGTCGGCGGGGAAGTCCGCTTCGATCTGCTCAGGCGGAGCGGCGTCGACCTGGTCGCTCAGGGCTGGTATGCGCCGGACATCCTGACCTTCGGCACTGGCGATCGCATGTACGATCTCAGCGGAATGGTCGAGCTGCCGCTGACGGAGCGGGTGACCGGCTTTGCGGGCTACCGCTATTTCAAGGTGAACGGCATCATCGATGACACCGTGCTCGAGAACAGCGTGTTCCTGGGCATTCGGCGCGACCTCTAGAGCCCGCCGTCACGACGTAACGCCATGGCCCTCCCGGGTCCACGGCATCGAAGGGGTAGCAGGTCACCAGAGTCAGCAGGCGCGCATCGGCGTCGAGCCGGATCCGGCTCGTTCGCGCATCCAGCACATGGGTGTCGACGACCTGCTACCACCGGCTATCACCGCCCGCCAGTTCGACGGTGAAGCGGTCATTGATCACGAGGTCGTGCAGGAACCGGAAATGCGTATCGCGATGTCCGCCGATGACGCTGTTGCCGGGGCGTCCGGGGAGCGCGCTTCCCTGCAAGTGTCCGGGTCCGAAGGCGAGCGTGCGGCCGGTCATTCCGGAAAGCACGATGAGATCGACATCGCGTTCGGGCATCCGCAGGCGTGCCACGGGCCAGGTGTCTGCCCACGGCCAGGGCTTCACTTGCGCGTCGCCGGCCAGGCTTTGTTCCCACGCCTTCCGGAGCAGTTCCTGGGCAATCCAGGCCTTCACGTGAAGGTAAGCGCCGGAAGCAACCTGCAGGCTGCCGCCGGCGAGCAGCAGCGGCGCGAGCCACCACTTCATTCCGGCGCGTCCGCATGGCCGCGGGCCGAAGCCGGAGCTGCAGCCGGAAAGCGGCGACGGCACGCGGGACCGGGTCGACTCGACCTGTCGCGCCGCAGGCAGGTGGAGAGCAGAGCATCGAGAAGCAGTAGGGCACCGCGAGGAAACGCAGTGCCGCCGGAGTCGCTGTCTGCGGAAAACCGGCGTGCATCGCGGGCTCCATGCCGCCAGCAAGCAGGCTCGGCACGGGCTTGCGGGTCAGGTCTGCACCAGCCGGGCGGGCCGGCGTGCGGTCGACCCCGACGAGGCTCGTGTAACGGCTGACGAGACCGTGGCGCAGCGCTGTCTCGACGACTCGCGCGCGTACTGCGTCGGGATCGCCGCCGACAACGAGCTGGTCCATGAGCGATTCGATCCTCGCCCGCGCCCACAGCGCCGCTATGCCTGAATGCTCGCCGGCGAGCGCAAGGTCGTGCAGGATAGTACTTTCAAAGGCCCTGCTGCGGTAGCGGGCGGGGGCTGAAGCGGTCATCGGGAGGGGATTCAGGAGGCGAGCTGTGTGGGGATCGTGTCGTGAGTGGTCGAGGAACCGGTTCTCAGCGGATTGACGCTTGGAATTTTTGTCAGTCACCTGGAAATACGCGGCGCTCGATCGCCTTGGCGGAAGGCGGCCGAGCGAGGCCGTCAGGCCGACAGCCAGTCAATAGAGAAGAGGGTGGTCAGATCAGGAGGATCAGGAATCGGCGCTGGGTGCGCCCCGCAACCTGCCGCGCCTGGTGCTCGCCGACGAGGTCGAGGGCGACCGGTCGGTTCATGCGCGCGCCGCGCCGTTCGTGGAAGGGGCCTGTCTTCAAAACGATCCGGGCTGGCGATGCCGACGGCTGCGTCAGCATCGGCCCGTTCCGCGACCTGAGTGAAACCAGCCAGGCGATTGCGTCATTGCGCGCGGCCGGACACGTTCCGGAGCAGCGACTCGCCGAGGGCCAGGTGTGGGTCGGGCACTGGGTGTTTCTGCCGGCGTTCGAATCGCGTTCTGCTGCGCGGCGGGTGCTGAAGGCGCTCAAGGAGCGGAGCGTCGCTGAATCCTACATCGTGCCGAGCGGCGACGAGCGCAACGCGATCTCGCTCGGGGTATTCGCCGAACGCGAGCGCGCCCTGCGTCGTGCCGCGCAAATCACCGCGCTCGGCTACGCGCCGAAGATCGCGGATCGCCATCGCTCGGGCGCCGTCTACTGGGTCGATACCGAGATCGGACCGGCGGGGCAGCTGAGCGCCGACGATTTCGAGCCGATCCCGGGACGCATCCTGCGCCTCGAGGTCGAGACCTGCCCGCCGAGCGAAGCGCAGATCGCCGCTTCCGAGTCCGGGTAGAATGACGAGGCCGATTACGGTGCTGGCGTAGCTCAGTTGGTAGAGCGGCTGATTTGTAATCAGCAGGTCGCAGGTTCGACTCCTGTTTAGCCAGCTCCATAAAATCAATTACTTACCGGAACTAAAACGCAGAGGAAGCGTGTCGCGTAAGCACATAGTAGGCACCATAGAACGTAAGACCATTAACGAGAGCAAGCGAGGGGGCAGGTACGCGCACCTTCCGCCGCCTTAGAATCCTTCAACCAATTTGGCCATCTTCTAGCCTCACCATGGAGATCCCTTCCAGCCGATATGCCCCGTGGACGAAATGGGCGCAACCTAACCTACCCTGTGC
>JACDCP010000067.1 GCA_013817465.1 Gammaproteobacteria bacterium
GGCTCAGGACTTTAGCGACGAGGTTATCCAATTTTTCGGTGTTTCGATCCGATTGGCGTCTGCCCCAAGCTCCCTTTTTGTTGTTTGCCAATACTTTAGCAATCTCCATGCCACAAGCCCTGATTTCTTTGCAGATCAACTAGATATGCTCATCCTGCAGCGGCTGGGAGGTTTCCGGCCAAGGCGGATTGTAAAATTTCTCGACACTTTTGGCCGATACGCTTTGCCGACTCGCTGAATGCCAATCAACCGTCTGATTCACAAGGATATTTTGTCGCAATCCTGCGCTGCGACCAATGGATCCGACACTTGCACTGCGACGGAGAAGGCGGTCGCCGTTCGGCGACAGGTGCGGGAAAAGTGTCAAGAAATCCGACGCCTACCGCCAACATCTCATTCGTCGCGCTCGGCCTCGACGGAGAGCAGCTCCTCACCGCTCATACGAACGTGGACCAACATGGGCTGGCAGCAGACTTCGCAGTCCTCGATATAACTCTGATCACCTGCGCTCGCATCGATCACGAGGCTGATCGGCGCCAGGCACCAGGGGCAGGTCAAAGATTCCGTGCTGAGCATGGGGTGTCAGGGTTGCAGGCGTCCGGGCGACCAGGCCCCGGGCTCGAAGCTGCCGGCCCGTTCCGCGCCGAGCTTGCGGCTCCATTTCGCACGATCGTGCACGCGGGCGGCACCGGCAACCCACAGCTCGACTGTTTCTATCCAGAGCCTGTAGCCGCCCCAGTCGCTCGGGCGGGCGATTTCGACCGGCCGTGCACCCTCGCGCGGCAGCTCGTCCAGATCCGCAATACCGAGTTTCGCGGCCGCAGCGCGCACGCGATCTCGCATGGCTTGCCGGGATGCGATGGGTCGACTCTGCGCGCTCGCGACTGCGCCAAGCTGGCTGCGCCAGGAACGTGAAGTGAAATAAGCATCGCTTTCCGCGGCCGGAGAACACACGACCGGACCTTCTATGCGCGCCTGCCGGCCGAGCGTATCCCAGTGCAAAACAGCGGCCGCGTGCGGGTTGGCCGCGAGCTCGATACCCTTGCGAGAAGTGTAGCTCGTGTAAAAGACGAGGAAGCCCGGGTCGACGACCAGCCGCTTGCAGAGCACGATCCGCGCTGCCGGACGACCGCGGAGATCGGCTGTCGCGAGGCACATGGCATTGGAATTCGGTTGCACCCCACGCTGCGCAGCCTCGTCGAGCCATGTCGCGAGCGTTGGCAAGGGATCGGCAGGCAAAGGCTCCGGGAGCCCTTCCGGCTCAGGCGCGAAATAACCTTCAGTCGGCATTGCTCGCCACTCTGCCTGCGCCGTCGTGCGACCCCGCGTGCCCGGCGCCAGCCTTCGCGACGCCTGAGCCGCCTGTGCGGCGCGGGTCGGCGCCGATCACGAATCCATCGCGCGGATGCCAGAGGGCTGCCCCGACGCCGCCGAAGAACATGGATTTCTCGGTAAAGGGCCGGCAGGCGAGCCGGAGCGCCTCCATGGGCAATCCCGGCTCGCAGGCGACCCGGGCCGCGCCGTCCAGTATTTCGACATGGAGGCGCGGGTGATCGATGGCAGCATCGAGCGGCAGACCGAGGTGCACGAAGTTGACCAGCGTCTGGAAGATGGCGGTGGTGATGCGATCGGCGCCGGGCGAACCGATGGCGAGCAGAGCGCCGTCCGCGCGGCGCGCGACGGTCGGCGCCATGTTCGAAGGCAGCCGCCAGCCGGGTGGCCCGGGATTCAGGCCACGCCGGTTGAGCTCGAGCTCGCCGAGGCAATTATTCAACCAGATGCCGGTGCCCGGCGGCATGACGCCTGAGCCGTAGCCCGCCGACAACGTGATCGCGCAGCCCAGACCCTGGTCGTCGACGGCCGAGGTGTGCACGGTCGAAGACGCAGTCAGACCGCCGTGCCGGCAATCTTCGAGCAGCCGGCGAGCCTCCTGCTCGAGATCGTCGCTGAAATCGAGATGCTCGCGCCGATAGCCGAGCACCTGCTGCTGGATGTCTGCCACGCGCCTCACGCCTGCAGCATCCCAGCGGGAGATCGGCTCGCGGCGCATGAGGAGCAACATCGCGGCCAGCGTCGCGCCGCCGATTGCCGGTGGCGGATTCGTGGCGATGCGCCAGTCATCGAGTTCCAGCACGAGCGCCGGTCTGGGCAACGCTCGATAGCACGCCATGTCCTCGGGCGTCAGGACGCCGCCGTTCTCCGCGACATGCCCGGCGATGCGCCGGCCGAGGTCTCCGCCGTAGAACTCCTGCGCGCCACGCTCCTGAAGCGCCTGCAAGCTGTCGGCGAGATGCGCGACGTGGACTGTCTCGCCGGGTTGGCGAAGGCTGCCATCGGCATGGTGCAAGGCGGTCCGACTGCGCGGATCCCAGCCATAGACGGAGGTGCCGGAATGTATGAGGTAGCTATGCGAGGGCCGCGATAAGGGAAAGCCCTCGCGCGCACTTTTCACAGCCGGCTCCAGCAGATCGGCCCAGCCGAGCCGGCCGAACTGCTGCGATGCGAATTGACAGGCGGCCAGGGCTCCGGGGGTAGCGACGGAGCCGTAGCCGATCACGGTGCGCATGCCGCCGCCATAGTCGAGCTCGACGGGCATGCCGCCCTGGCCGAGTCGTTCCGGCGGCAGACCGCGGCCGGGCATCTCCACGTTGCCGTCGATAGTGACAGGGGCCGCATCGGCGGGCCAGATCGTTATATAGCCGCCGGCACCGATCGAGCAGACGCCGGGCTCGGTGGTCATGGAGACGAATGCGGCGGCGAGCGCGGCATCCACGGCGTTGCCGCCGTCCGTGGCGATGCGAAGACCGGCATCTGCCGCCAGCCGTGAGCTCGAAGCCAGCGCCACGCCGTGCATGCGGGGCAGCTCAGTCTGCTGGCAGGCCGCGGAAAAACTCTCGCAGGCTGCCAGGTAGCCTCTGGACAACCCGTCTCAGCATTCCATCAGCGCCTCTGCGTGATAGCGCAGATGCTCGCCAATGAAGCTCGCAATGAAGTAGTAGCTGTGATCGTAGCCAGGTTGCATGCGCAAATTCAGCGGATAATCATGCGCAGCGCAGGCTTCGGCGAGCTTCCGGGGCTTGAGCTGCGTCTCGAGGAACTCGTCCTCTTCGCCCTGATCGATCAACAGCGGCAGCCGCGGTCCGGGCTTTTCCACGAGCCGGCTCGCATCCCATTGCTGCCACTGCGAGCGATCACCGCCCAGATAATAACTGAAGGCCTTTTCACCCCACGGGCATTGCGAAGGCGCGGCGATCGGCGAAAAAGCCGACACCGAGCGATACTCGCCGGGGTTGCGCAGTGCGATCACCAGGGCGCCGTGGCCGCCCATCGAATGCCCGCTGATGGATTTCCGCGCGGGGTCGAGAGGCAGATCGCGATTGACCAGCGCCGGCAGCTCCCGGGTCACGTACGTGTACATACGATAGTGCGCCGACCACGGGGCTTCGGTCGCATCGACATAGAAGCCCGCGCCGGTGCCGAAGTCCCAGTCGTCGTCCTCGTCCTCGATGCCTGTGTTGCGCGGGCTCGTGTCCGGCACGATCAACGCAATGCCGTTTTCGGCGGCATAGCGCTGCGCACCGGCCTTGGCCATGAAATTCTCTTCGGTGCAGGTCAGCCCCGACAGCCAGTAGAGTGCCGGCACTTTCTGCCGCTCAGCCTGTGGCGGCAGGTAGGCACCGAAGCGCATGGGCACACCGCAGACGTCGGACGCGTGCTCGTAGCTGATATTCCAGCCGCCGAAGCACCGGTGGCGGGCGCGTTCGTTCAGTTCTTGCATGCCGGCCCCTCAGAAAAGCCCCGAGCGGATGCTCTTGCCATCGTGAAAAAGGTCGAAGACTTCGTTGATGTCCGCGAGCGGCAAAGCCATGGATGGCGTTTTCAACACCCGGCTAGTCTAGCAGGCCATTCGCCGACCCGTATCGCCCGGTCGGCGCGGTCCGGTTCAGCGACGGTTAAGGCGAAATGATTCAAGCTTCGCTGAGGAGCTTACGAGGGCCGACAGATGACGCGCGCTGCAATCATCGTTCTGCTACTTGCGTTCGGCATCGCGTGGCAGCCCGCGCAGGCCGGTGGAAAGGCACGCCTGGGAGCCATCGTCTATCTGCCCGAGCACGTGGTCTGGCTGCCGGGTCACGGGCCGGACGATCGGTTTTACGACCACTTCGACTCTGCAAACCGCGGTTTTTACGGCCATCGCTACTATCCGCGCCAGCAGTGGCACTATCCCCGTTACTACGGTCATAGCTTCCCGTACCGGTACACTCCGCGTCGGTACATCCACGATCACGGACTTCGATATCATCCACGACGTGACGTGTTTCGCAACTATCGGCGCTTCGACGCGTACGGCTCGTTCTTTCCGCGCGGTGGCGAGTGGTACTACCGGCATCGCCACGATCCCTATTGCGGACACTGACAAGCTCCACCGCGGCATTCGGCCGACGTAGCATTACCGGTTGCTAAGCCCACCCGCTTGCCCTCGCCGGGCCAAGCGGGTAAAACGTAGCGCGCCATGATGGTCTCCAGAGATGCCGACCTCGAGCTGCGCAGGCTCAAAGAACGCCTCGTCGTGCTCACCGACGAGGCGGCCAAAAACGAGATCATTCTGCGGCGCTCCCAGGCGCGCGAGCTCGACCTTTTGAACGCCCAGGATCTGCCCGTGCTGTTGCGCCTGCTGACGCAGGGTCTGGCGGATTCCTACGGCCTCAACGCGGTCACGCTGCTGGTCACCGATCCGGATCACCGCGTCCGGCATTTGCTGATGGGCAGCGGCCATTCGCTGGAAGCATTTGCGGGCGTGCACTTCGTCGATTCGCTGACCGGCATGGCGCCGCAGTTCGGCTCTTTTCACAAGCCCTGGCTTGGCCCCTATCTCGGCGCGGATCACCAGCTCGTTTTCCCGTCCGTCCAGAACCTCAGGAGCATCGCGCTGATGCCGCTGCGCCGCCAGGAGCGGCCCGTCGGCAGCCTGAATTTCGGCAGCTCCGACCCGGCGCGGTTCACGCGTCATCACGCCACAGATTTTTTGAATCATCTGGCTACCATCGCCTCATTCTGCCTCGAGAACGGCGTCAATCGCGCGCTGCTCGTTCGCAGCGGCGTCACCGACGTGTTGACCGGCTGGCACAACCGGCGATATCTGCAGGCGCGGCTGCAGGAAGAGCTGGCACGAGCACGCCGCGATGCCAGCGCGCTCATCTGCCTGTTGCTCGACGTCGACCACTTCAAGAAAGTGAACGATACCTACGGCCATCTCGCCGGCGATAACGTGCTCAAGGAGATCGCTGCGCGGGTTAACGACGAAGTGCGCGAGAGCGATGTCGCCGCCCGTTTCGGCGGCGAGGAGTTCGCCATCCTGCTGCCCGACTCCGGCCTGGACAGCGCGCGCCGCTTTGCCGAGCGCGTGCGCGCAGCCGTGTCGGCAAGCCCGATCGACACCGGCAGCGACAGTGCCGTGACTGTGACGGTGTCGATCGGCATTGCGTCGATACGGCCAACGGCCGACGCGGAGGATCTCAAGTCGCTCGGCGAACAACTGCTGGCCGAAGCCGACGTTGCGCTATACCGCGCCAAAGCCGAAGGCCGTGACCGGGTCGCGCATAATTGCTGACAGGCAAAGTCGGGAGGCTCTGAACGAGTTCATCCCGAGGCGGATCCGGGGCAGGACGGTTCAGCTCCTGTCAGTCACTTGTTCCCTGTTCATCAGCACGATGAACAGCGGAACTCCGATCAGCGCGGTCAGTGCGCCAACCGGGAGCTGGCGCGGCGCAAGCGCCACCCGCGCGAGCGTATCCGCGAGCACCAGCAGGCTGCCGCCGAGCAGGACTGCGCCCGGCAGGACCACGCGATGGTCGGCGCCTGCGGCGAGTCGCAGCACATGCGGCACGACCAGGCCAACAAAGCCGATCGTGCCGGCCGTTGTCACTGCGAGGGCGGTCAACAGCGAAGCAGCGATATAGATGGCGATGCGCAGGGCCCTGACCGGCAGACCGAGGAGGCGGGCCTGCACTTCGCCGCGGGCGAGCACGTTCAAAGGACGCGCAAACGCGAAGCTGGCCGCGACCGCAGCCGCCAGCATCACCAGCAGGCGCGCCGGCCGGTCAGCGAAAGAAAAGTCGCCCATCAGCCAGAACAACATGCCACGCAGACTCGTGTCGGTGCCGAGCGCGAGCAACAGGCTGATCACGGCGCCGAAGCCCGCAGCCATCACGATGCCGGTCAGCAACAGCCGGGCCGGTGTCCAGCCGCCCGGACCGCGGGCGATCGCGAACACCATCAGCGTCGCAAGCAGCGCCCCACCGAATGCGCCGGCGTCGATCCAGAATCCACTCAAGCCGGCCATGATGGCCAGCAACGCGGCTACGGCGGCGCCGCCCGACACGCCGAGCACGTAAGGGTCCGCCAGAGGGTTGCGCAACAACACCTGCATCAGCGCGCCGGCGAGAGCGAGCAGGCCGCCGGTTGCGAATGCAGCCAGGGCGCGCGGCAGGCGCAGCTCCAGGATGATCGTCCGCGTCATTTCGTTGCCGCCGCCTGTGAGCGTGTGCCACAGCTCGCCGGGAGAAATCGCGACGCTGCCGATAGCCAGCGCGCCGGACAACGCGAGGGCGGCGGCCCCGAGCAAAACGGCGAACAGGGGCACAACGGATCTCATGAGTGGAGACTATCCCATGTACATCAGTAGCCGTAGTGCGGCGTTTGTGAAAAAATGACCGCGTTCACTTTTCACGCTGCCGGCCGAAAGCGATTCTTCTATGACCGACAGAATCGACGCTCAGGGATTTCGCGCCAATGTCGGGATCATTCTGACCAGTGGCCGCGGCTCGGTGTTCCTCGCCGGGCGCGCCGGTCGTCGCGGCTGGCAGCTCCCGCAAGGCGGCATCCGACCGCAGGAAACCGCACGCCAGGCCATGTTCCGCGAGCTCGAAGAAGAAATTGGTCTTGCCGCACCCGATGTCGCGCTGCTGGGGCGCACCCGCGGCTGGCTGAAATATCGCTTGCCGCGCCGCTACATGCGCCGGCACTCGTTGCCCCTGTGCGTTGGGCAGAAGCAGCGCTGGTATCTGCTCAGGCTGGTGGGCGACGAGGCGCGCGTGCGCTTCGATGCGACCGATGCACCGGAATTCGATCGCTGGCGCTGGGTGGACTACTGGCGACCGGTGAGGGAAGTCATTTATTTCAAGCGCGAAGTGTACGCCAGCGCGCTTCAGGAGCTCGGACCACTTGCGTTTCCCGAGGGCGTACCGCCGCAACCGGAATGGTGGCCGCGAGCGTCCGATCGGCCGCCACCGCAGCAGTCTGCCCCGAGTTCCCGCAGCCGTGTGGCGCCGCGCCCGTAGGCCGGCTTCAGCCGGCCAAACGCCCCGATAAAGCCGATTGACCGGTCACTGGCCCAACGGCCGCGAAACTGCCTCTTCGCCTATGCAAATCGAAGCCTGCGCCGTTGCTTGCGCGACATTCGTGGTCGCTGGCCGACTGAAGTCGGTCCATCACCGGTTCTACAACGGTTTGACGACCGCCAGAATGACGATGGCAATCAGCAGCAGCGATGGCGCTTCGTTGAACCAGCGAAACCAGCGGGGGCTATGCCGGTCGCGCTCTGTGCGCAGATCGCGGACGATTTTCCAGCACCACAGGTGATAAGCCACGAGCGCGGCGACGAGCGCCAGCTTGGCATGCAGCCAGCCGGCTTCGGCCAGGCCAGGCAGCCAGTAAAGGAGCAGCAGCGCAAGACCGGAGACCACGGTCAGCGCGGCCCCGATCGTCATCATCGCAAACAGCTTGCGTTCCATGGTCTGGAACCGGACCCGCCCGAGAGCATCGTCCGCGGCTGCGTGATAAACGAACAGCCGCGGCAGGTAGAACAGGCCCGCGAACCAGGTCACCGTGAAGATAATGTGCAGTGCCTTGAGCCAGACCATGAATGACCGATCGCCCGTTCAGATGGATCCGCAAGTCTGCATGGCGCGACTGCGCGGCAGCTTCTGTTTTCATTGCCCGGCGCGTACGATTCATCCGGACGCGTACACGCAGAAACCCATAGTATGCTGAAAACCGCATCCACGACATTCCCGGACCGCAGCGGCTGCAGTCCCGGATGAGCTCGCGGCTCGTCGTCAAGACCCACCGGCCCTGGAGGGCGCTGGCATTCCGCGCGCTGTCGGTGCTCACTTTCGCGTTTGCCGCGTACCTGACGTATGAATACGGTCGCTTCAAAGGCGGATTCGACAGGATCGCGACCGCGCATGAGAGTCGCGCGCTCGAAGCGCGAATCGGCGATCTGGAGGGCATGAATGCAACACTGCGCGACGAGATTGCGCTGCTGCAAACCTCCCGCGACATCGACCGCGAGTCTTACAGTCAGGTAGCACGGACCGTCGGCGAGCTGCAGGCGCAAATTCTCGAGCAGCGCAAGGAGCTCGCGCTTTATCGCGGTATCGTCTCACCGGACGAAGGCGCGGCTGGCTTGCGCGTCCAGGAGCTGGATGTCGCGCAACGGCTCGAAGATTCGCATTATCGCCTCAAGCTGGTGCTCGTGCAGGCACTCAAGCACGATCGCCGTGTCTCCGGCGTGGTGAATCTGTCCGTGGATGGCGCGGAAAACGGGCGATCGGTCAGTTACGCCATGGCCGACATCACGCCGGATGGCGCGCGGGACCTTCGGTTTTCGTTCCGGTATTTTCAGGATTTCGAGAAGGATCTGGTGCTGCCTGACGATTTCGAGCCCGAGCGCATCAACGTTGAGATCCGGCCGAGTGACCGCTCGGCGGAAAGCATCACGCAATCGTTCGACTGGACCGCCAAGGCCGGATAAAGGCCGGGGCAACGGGAGACCAGCCATGCGTCGGAGGGGGAAACGACCGGCGGCCGTGGACACGCTCATCGGCAAGGGAGCGGTGATTCACGGCGAAATCGAATTCGCAGGCGGCCTGCACGTGGACGGGTTCATCAAGGGCGACATCAAAGCCGGCGATGACGCCGCGGCCCTCCTGAGCGTCAGCGACAACGGCTGCATCGAGGGCACCGTCGCGGTGCCCCATGTCATCCTGAACGGCACTGTGCGCGGCGACGTGCGCGCCAGCGAGCGCATCGAGCTCGGCGAGGCGGCGCGCGTCTTCGGCAACGTTTACTACAACCTGATTCAAATGGCGATCGGCGCCGAGATCAACGGCAAGCTCATCCACGCGCCGCCCGGGCCGGCCCTGCTCGAGAAGCCTGCGGCAGAGCGCGGCATCGAAGGCGACATCGAAAAGCTGAGCTTCGGCCGGGAAAGCTGAGGAATCTCTGAGTTCGTCGCACCGCCCCCGGCTTTCGCCGGGGTGACGAGTCGGTGTCCAGGCGCCGCACCGGCGAAAGCCGGTGTTCCTGAAACACTGGATTTTGCTCCGGCTTTTGCCGGGTGACGCGCCGGGACGACGGCACGGCAGTGATCGGAGCTCCCTGACGCCTTGCGACGAAGTCACCATGCCTCATGCGGGACGGCCCACGGCCTGCTAAAATGCCCTGCATGAACCTCCACTCCCCCGACGCGCCACAGCTCGCGCCCGCGCCGCTCGTTTTTACCGACGCGGCGGCTGATAAAGTCGGCGAGCTCATCCGCGAGGAAAAGAATCCGAACCTGAAGCTCCGGGTGTTCGTCTCCGGCGGCGGATGCTCCGGTTTCCAGTACGGCTTCACCTTCGACGAGAAGTCGGACGAAGGCGATACCCACATCGAGAATCGCGGCGTCACGCTGCTGGTCGATCCCATGAGCGTCCAGTACCTGACGGGCGCCGAAATCGACTACCGCGAGGATCTCGAGGGCGCGCAATTCGTCATTCGCAATCCCAACGCGTCGACTACCTGCGGCTGCGGCTCTTCGTTTTCGGTCTGATTGCAGCGTGGCGACTGCGCCCCGGCGCGCGCCGCGAGATCGGCGTTCGTTTATCCGAGGCGTACTTGCGCTCTTCGAACGATGCATGAACCGGCGGGACGCGATGCCCGTCTGACGGCCGCGGACCGCCACCGGGCGCCTGCGGCACAGATCATTGCCGCCGTCGATCTCGGCTCCAACAGCTTCCATATGGTGGTGGCCCGCTTCGAGTTCGGGCAACTCACCATCATCGACCGCCTGCGCGAAATGGTGCTTCTCGGCGCCGGCCTCGACGCTCGTCAGCGTATCGAGCCCGGTACGGCCGAGCGCGCGATTGCCTGTCTTGGACGCTTCGGAGAACGCCTGCGAGTGATGCACGCGGGTAGCGTGCGGGCAGTGGGCACGAACACACTGCGGCGCGCCCGCACGGACAAGAAGTTCCTCGCGCGAGCGGAGCAGGCCCTGGGGCAGCCCATCGAGATCATTTCCGGGATCGAGGAAGCCCGCCTCGTTTATCTGGGCGCTGCCCGGACGGGGCCTGCGGAGCCGGGCCAAAGGCTCGTCGTGGACATCGGCGGCGGCAGCACCGAGCTCGTGATCGGCACCGGGCTGACGGCCACCCGGCTCGAGAGCCTGTATATCGGCTGCGTGGGCATGAGCGCCGAGCACTTCCCCGGCGGCGCACTGACGGCCGGCGGTTTCGAGCACGCCCGCGTCGCCGCTCGTCTGGAGCTGGAACCGGTCGCCAGCGGTTTTCGCAAACTCGGCTGGGAGACCGCGGTGGGCACATCGGGAACTGTCCGCGTCACCGCCGACATCCTGCGCGGAGCGGGCTATGCAGACGGGATCATAACGCCGGTGCGCCTCGCCGGGATCGCCGGCCGAATGGGAGAGGCAGGGCAGGTCGACCGGCTCACACTGCCGGGCCTCCCAGCCGAAAGGGCACTCGTATACGCCGGCGGTCTGGCGATACTCCAGGAGGTTTGCGCCAGCCTGGGCGTATCGAGCATGAAGGCCTCGGAAGGCGCGCTGCGCGAAGGCCTGCTTTATGATCTGCTCGGCCGGTTGACGGATGAAGACGCACGGGCACGCAGCGTGAGCGCGCTGGCGCGACGCTATCACGTGGACATCGAGCAGTCCGGGCGGGTAGCGCGCACGTCCGCCGCGTTGCTCGAGCAAGTGGCGGCGGACTGGGATCTCCACCGGCCGGTCAACGGCAAAATATTGCTCTGGGCCGCAGAGCTGCACGAGCTCGGCATCGATATCTCGCACGCCAAGCACCATCGGCACGCCGCTTACCTGCTGGAGCACGCGGACCTGCCAGGGTTCCCGCGCCTCGAACAGAAGCTCATTGCCTGCCTAGTGGGGGCGCATCGGCGCAACCTTTCGCTCGCGCCGTTTACGGATCTGCCGGAAGCTTGGCAGCCGAAAGCGCGCTACCTGCTCGTTATCCTCAGGCTCGCCGTGCTGCTGCATCGCGGCCGGGGTCCCGACCCGCTGCCCGCCATCGATCTGCGCGCGGGCGGGCGCAGCCTGCGACTGCGATTTCCAGCCTGCTGGCTGGACACCCACCCGCTCACGAAACTCGATCTCGAGCGTGAGGCGCGTTATCTCTGCGCCATCGGCTTCACGCTGACTGCGGAATAGGAGGCCGGGGCCGGGTTTCGGTATGTTTGTCGTTGCATTCGAAATACTATTCGCCAAATACTGAAACCATTATCCGGGCAAGAGAGAAATACCGAAACCCGGCGCCAGCACGGTCAGGAAGCGGCCAGCCTTTCGAGCAGCACGAGCTGGGCTGCGCAAGGCGCAGCATCGCCGGGTGTGCAACGGCGGTACGACCCGTCCGGCTCCAGATCCCAGGACTGCGTGTTATCGGCGAGATAGGTCTCGAGATCGGCCAGAATGCGCTCGCGGTGCTCCGGGTCCTCGATCGGGAACCCGAGCTCGATACGCCCGAAAAAATTGCGGTCCATCCAGTCGGCGCTCGCGCAGAAAGTCTCCGCGCTGCCCGCGTTGTGGAAATAGTAGACGCGGGAATGCTCGAGGAAACGGCCGACGATCGAGCGCACGCGGATATTCTCCGAAACCCCCGCGATGCCCGGCCGCAGGCAGCAGATGCCGCGGACGATGAGGTCGACGCGGACCCCCTCCCGCGCCGCGCCGTACAGCGCCCGGA
>JACDCP010000278.1 GCA_013817465.1 Gammaproteobacteria bacterium
GTTCCGCTTGATCGATGGTCGCGACGTTTTGCGGCCTCTCAGGGGGCGAAGTACCCATGAAGCCCTGGCGCGGCATTGGCAAACTGCGCCCGCCGAAGGGTCTGTCAAATCCATCCGCCCCGTTTCCATAGTCTACTAAAGCTCTGCACAAGTACAAAATTCGTCATGCGAAAGCCGGCATCCAGTCGAATAAGTGTTTCAACTGGGTTCCGGCTTTCGCCGGAACGACTGAATTTTCTTCTAAATCGATCATGCAGACATTCCCTGACGGTGAGGACGCCACGGCAATGGTCAACTCGATAGCCGACGTTCCAAGTGCGCCTGCACGTTCGCGCGCCACAAAGACAAGTGTCAGTCCAGGTGTCGACCGAAGCGCGGGCACAAGCGCTGATCCGCGCAATCGATGACATCTCGCACCAGGGCGTGACGGACTTCGTTCGTTAGTTGATTTTCATCTCAAGCCAGACATCCGAACAGAGCCAGGAAATTAGAGAGCGGACGACCGCCGCCATGCGCGAAAGCAACGATGATCGATGTTCGGATTTTTTGCGCTGAGTTTTCGACTACTGCGCGCGGCGAGAAGTGAGTGGCGTGAACCCGTAACGGCGCGCTGCTGGGGCGTGGCGTTACGTGTGTTCATGGACAGGACAAAACCGGCTCCCAGTAGCCCGGCCGCCTTTCTTTGAGCATCGTTGATGTGGAACCGAGAGCGCCGAGATAATAGTCAGAGCCACTGGCATAGTAATACGTCCAGAACCACCAGCCGATTTGCGTGTAGGCGCGCCCGGCGGCGGCGTGGGCGGCATTGCTGTCCGCGCCGCAGTAGCTTGACTGCGGTTCGCCCGCAACGCGGCCGATCAAGGCTCTGACCGCCGCCATCTGCAGGCCACTTCTGGTAGCGTAATTGTATTCCACGCCGGCATCGGTGTAGCCCCACCAGTCCCAGCACTCATTGACCGTGGCCGATTCGGTCTGCGGATACAGCACCACCACATCGTTGGCCTCCGCCCACTCGTTGTAGCCCGCGTGGCGCGCGTATTCGTCGCCAAGTACGTTCCGGTTCTGCCGGCAACCGTGAAAGGCGACATGCAGTCTGCAAAGCGCATTCCCACTTTCGCAATCGCTCGGCACGTAGATGAAACCTTCTGCGGCCAGACTGTCTGTGCCCGAAAAGACCGACTGGTCGAAGAGTTTCAGATGTGCGGCCGGCGCCTCGACGGGCGGCTGCAATGCGCCATAGATATGCTTCAACAATGCGCCCGCTGCGTCGAAGTCGCAGTCGTTGATGTACGCGCCGCCTTCGAAGCCGCACGGCTTGCCGTAGTCGTCCGTAATCATCGCGTGCTGCGCTTCGGGGATTTGGCCGCGCAGATAAACAACGTTTCCGGCATCCACAAATGATTCGTAGAAGGCGCGCAGACGGTCGACCACAGGCGTCAGCACAACATCATCCGCGCCGCCGCTGAATAGCCATACCCGATCGCCGGCCATGTCCGCGGTGGGGTCAATGCGACCGGCGTCGGACAACTCTTCGGTCAGCTCCTGAAAGTAATCAGGCGACGGCAAAAATGACACACCGCTGTTCAGGCAGCGCGTGGTCGCGTAAAGGACATTGCCGTCCGCGCACAGATAAGGCCCCGCGGCCAGCACGCCCGCGCCCATGATACGGCTCGCGTACGCGACCTGCATCTGCACGGCCATATACCCACCCGACGACAGGCCGGATACGGAGATCTGGTCGGGGTCGATTTTGTAGCTTTGCAGCGGCGGGGCCGCGTGGGCCGGCGACGATGTCACCATGAGCGTCAGCAACAAGCCGCCAGCGGCTACAGAGAGGCAATTCACAAGTCTCATATTGTCCACGCCAAAACGGGTCTTTAGCCAGCACGAGCTCAGGGCGATTGCTCACCCCCGGCGCCGTGACTGACGCATTGATACATCGCCGCAAAAAATCCTGCGCACGTCCAAACTTTTACTATACTCACCTTGCGCGAACAGCATTAAAAAAATGCGAGGAGGCGAGGGTGTCGAACCAGTCGAGTGCCGGGCCGAACGTGTCCGTGGTGCCGATAATGCTGCTTGCCGCATTGGCGGCCGCCAGTCTCTATCTCTACGAAAAACCATTCGAGTCGACTCGTCCTGCGGGCGCAAGTTTTGCATCGGAGAACGAATCCGTGCAGGCGAGGCTGTGGGAGGATCCATTTACCGCGGTGGCCGAACAGGTTCAAGCGAGCGGCGTTTCCGACTCAGCAGATGGAAATGACGGCGTCGAACCCGCGCCTGAGGCGGCAGAAGTGAATGTGCCTGTACCCGGTAATTCCGCGGGCGGCGAAACTCGCGAGTATGATTTTGGATCGCTACCAAATCGAATTTCAGAGACCCTCGTAAAACACGACGTTACCGTGTTGCCGGTCATGGTGCAGCATGGCTGGTATGGAGAGGATATCGAGCAGCGCCGCCGCAGGCGCTACGCGGTGCTGTCGGCGCTCGGAGTGGAGGGGTATCAGCCTCGCAACGCAATGCGCGTCAGTTATTTCTCCGTACCAGGGTCAAGAGATTCTCCGCTTGCCGTTCCAGAGGAGGAGGCGTTTGTTCCTTATGAGTGGTTCAATCCTGATCGGACGAGCTATTTCCGGGATGTAGATCTGGATAATGAACCCCGCATACTCGTGCTTTGGGTTGCGGAAGGCATATTCGATAGACCCTTGTCAGGGTTAGCGGATCTGCTGACAAGCCTTAGCGACGAATTGGAATACGAACACCAGCAGCTTGAGCACATTGGCCGTAGTTTGCTGACAAGCCACGGTGACGAAGTGGACTACACACTCGTCGAACCTGTCCCGATGTTACGCATCAAGCTAATCGGTCCCTCGAGCTCGGAGAGGCTGCAACGAATGATGTGGGAGGTTGAGGTTAATCAAGGCAGCCTGCGGGAGAAATTCGATAGCCTGGAGCATGAAAGAGGGCGGATAAAAATGTACGCGCCCACCGCTACGGCTGAAGCCCAAATGCTTTTCGGCGCAAGTCTCGCTTCTCAAAAAGGCGTGGAAAGTCCACTCAATAAAGGCTGTAAATTGGCCGACGAACAACCGCTGGACGATTCACCGTCGATCGCAGAGCATTTTGATGATGTTCACCTCGGCTTCGAGCGCACTAACCTGGGCGATGACAAGTTAGCCAACGCTATTCTCGTCCGTGAGTTCCAGCGTCGGCGCATATTCACACATGACCCACGCCACGTCGTGGTACTGCTTTCGGAATGGGATACTTTTTACGGACGCGCGGTGCCGGAGAGCTTCGCAAGAATCCTCTACAACCAGCGGGAGCAGTACGCGGAGGTGATGACGCGCGATCATCCTGCCTTCAAATGCAGGTGTGGCGTTTGCCATTACAGCTACCTGCGTGGCCTGGATGGCGAGACGCCGCAGGAGAAATCCGAAGGATCCGATGCGGATACCTCGGGCGAAGACAAGGGAACCTTGCTGCCTGATCCCAGGGCGCTCGAACGAGCGAGCGGCGAAGCCCAGTATGATTATCTGCGCCGACTTGCGCAGGATATTCAGTTC
>JACDCP010000279.1 GCA_013817465.1 Gammaproteobacteria bacterium
CCACGCCGAAAAAGCCGCCTTGGGCTTTTGCGGCCATGACCGAAGGGTTGCCACCCACGCGCCCGGATGCTGCGTTGCCCGGCTTGACCGTATTGGGATACGGTCGGCCGGGCGTCTTGCCTGCGGGCGCGTGGGTGACAACGCGGCTCGCGTGGAATCATGAGATAGGCTCTGGTGAGCCTGGCAGGATGCTGAAAAAGCCGTCCACGGCTTTTTCAGCGCCGCGATCCGAATGCGCCATTTTCGGATCGCCTCGCTGCTCTCATGCGCACGCGGCGAGCTTCCGGCAGACAACGGCCGGTCCGCGATGAGCGCTGCGATCGACACCGGCACGGGCTGGCTCGCCGGCGCGCGCCGCGTCCAGTCCCCGAACTGCGACGAGCGCCCCTGCGAGCCGGAGCTGATCGTCGTGCATAACATCAGCCTCCCGCCGGGCGAATTCGGGGGGCCGTGGATCGACCGGTTGTTCCTGAACCGGCTCGCCGTCGATGCACACCCTTACTTCCGCGAGATCGCCGGGGTCGAGGTCTCGAGCCACGTGCTGATCCGTCGCGACGGCGAGCTCGTGCAATACGTGCCTTTCCACCGGCGGGCCTGGCATGCGGGAGCCTCATCCTGGGCGGGCCGCGAGCGCTGCAACGATTTCGCCATCGGCATCGAGCTCGAGGGTGTCGACGATGTGGCTTATACGGATGTGCAATACGCGCGACTGGCCGAAGTTGTTGCGGCTCTCGTGAGCGCCTATCCTTCACTGTCGTTCGAGCGCATTGCCGGACACAGCGACATCTCGCCGGGACGCAAGACCGATCCGGGTCCGGCATTCGACTGGGCGCGGCTGCACCGGGTGCTGAAGGAGAACGCATGACGTCACGAGCGCGCAGAGCTGGCGGCTTTCGACCGCGAATCGACCCATGAAGCTGATCGCGCTCGCGCTCGCCCTGCTGCTCGAGCGGTTTGCCGCGAACCTGCTGCACGTGCGCGAGCCGCACTGGATCGATCGCTACTTCGAATGGGGGGCCGGCAATCTGGGCGGCCGCAAGGCCGTTCCTGCCGTGTTCGCCGTACTCCTGCTGATCGCGCTTCCCGTGTTGCCCGTGCTGTTGCTGGTGCTGGCATTCCAGGATCTGCTGCTGGGTTTGCTGTACCTCGCTTTCGCCGTCATCGTGTTGTTCTTCTCGCTCGGGCCGCGCGACCTGGAAGATGAGGTCGACGAATATTGCCTGGCGCTCGAGCGGGGTGAGGCGGACAAGGCCGGCCGCGTCCTGAGAGAGCTGCTCGAGGCGGACCCGCCGCTTTCGCGGATCGAGCGCATGCGCGCTGCCGAGGACGCGATCTTCGTGCAGGCAAACAACCGGCTGTTTGGCGTCATTCTCTGGTTCATGCTGCTCGGGCCGCTCGGCGCATGGACCTTCCGCGTGATCGATCTGCTCAGGCGGCGCGTGCTGCGCGAATTGCGGGACCAGGGCGCGCGGGCCCCGGATGCTGCCCGTTGGGCCGGCGTCCTGCAGAACCTGCACGGCGTCGTCGCCTGGCTGCCCGCCCGCCTGCTCGCCACCGGCTATGCGCTGGCCGGAAGCTTCGAGGAAGCCGTTGCGGACTGGCGCGGCTATTACCAGGACTGCGCAGAACGGTTCTTCGACGTGAACGAGGAAGTGCTGGCCTGCGTCGGCCGTGGCGCCCTCGGCCGTGCCGGCACCACAGTGGCTACCGAAGCCGGCCTCGAGATCGACAGCGCTCGTGCGGCCCTCGCCCTGGTGCTGCGCACACTCTGGATCTGGCTGACCGCAATCGCCGCGCTGACGCTGGTCGGCTGGGTCGTCTGATCAGACGACAGATAACAGATGACAAGAAGGGGACAAAAAGGCTTCCGTTCCTCTATCGCCTGTCGTCTGCTGTCCCGTTGCGATCGGAAGGTGGGCCAACTTCGTTTGATATATTTCTTACTGCTGTCTGGCGTCTGTTTTCTGTCATCCGGTTGCGGCGATCGCAATAGCGAAGGGGATCCGGCAGCGGCCATCGGCGAGCCGGCTCAGCGGATCGTCAGCCTCGCGCCGCATCTCACGGAGCTCGTCTACAGTGCCGGGGCCGGCGAAAAGCTGGTCGGCGTCGTCGAGTACAGCGATTTCCCGGCCGCGGCGGGCGCGTTGCCGCGGGTGGGCGACGCCTTCCGACTCGACTTCGAGCGCATCGCCGGCCTCGAGCCGGACCTGGTCCTCGCCTGGGAGTCCGGCAATCCGGTGCGTGCGATTGAGCGTCTCGAAGCGCTCGGGCTCCCCGTGGTATCCATCGGCAGCTACCGCCTCGCCGATATCCCGGCGAGCCTTCGCGTCATCGGTCGCATGGCCGGCACCACGGCAATCGCCGAAAGCGCCGCTGCGAAGTTCGAAGGGGAAATCACGCAGCTGATCAACGCCTACGGCGATGCGCCCGGCATTGCGGTGTTTTATCAGATCTCTCTCGCACCCTTGTTCACTGTGAACGGCGGTCACCTGATCAGCGAGTTGCTCGAGGTCTGCGGTGGCCGCAACGTGTTTGGCGATCTCGTGGAGCTGGCGCCGGCGGTCAGCGTCGAGGCCGTGCTGACGCGGAATCCTGAAGCCATCATGGCGCCGCGGGAGAGCGGCGCCGCAGCTCTCGATTTCTGGCGCCGCTGGCCGGACCTCGCGGCCGTGCGGCGCGACAATCTGTTCACCGTCGATGCGAATCTCGTGACGCGTGCGACGACACGCACCCTCCAGGGTGCGAAACAAATTTGCACGGTGCTCGACACGGCACGCAGCAGATAAATTCCCGGCGGCTGCGGGGTACTTTCCCTGTCATCCCCGCCGCTTCGCGGAGGGGCCAGGCACAGGGGAATCCGGCGATTTCGCCGGACGGCCGCGCTTCCAGAGCACTTCGCTGCCCTGGGCGTGGCGCGCGAGCACGCGCGCGACAACGAACAGCAAATCCGAGAGACGGTTCAGGTAACGCAGCGCGGCCGGATTGACGTCCGCGGAACGCGAAAGCGTCAGTACGCGGCGCTCCGCGCGGCGGCACACTGTGCGCGCGACATGGCAGGCCGCTGCGCCCGGGCCGCCGCCCGGCAGGATGAATTCCCTGAGCGGCGGGAGGTCAGCGTTGAAGCGATCCAGCGCCTGCTCGAGTCGCGTGACGAATTCGTCATCGATTGCGCGCCATCCGGGGAGGCAGAGCTCGCCACCGACATCGAATAGGTCGTGTTGTACTTCCGTCAGGCAGTCCGCAATGTCACCCGGCAGTCCAGCCGTCGCGAGCACGACGCCGATCGCGCTGTTGGTTTCGTCCACGCTGCCGAAGGCCTCGACGCGCGCGTCGTCCTTCGCGATGCGCGTGCCGTCGCCGAGGCCCGTCGTGCCGTCGTCGCCGGTGCGGGTGTAGACTTTCATGGGTGATGGGGATAGGTGATGAGTGATAGGCGGAAATTCTTATCACCCTTCACCTATCACCCCTCAATCAGACGGGCCCAAGATACCGGATCGCCAAGCCCTCCGGGGTGGGAGTCACCTCGGCCTCCATGCGGAAGACGCGGCGGAGGAGGGCAGGGG
>JACDCP010000280.1 GCA_013817465.1 Gammaproteobacteria bacterium
GGCCGATGAGGAAACATTTGCGCTCGACCGCCTGCGGGCCGGTCTGTTACGCACACAATTGTTCAGCAAGGCACATGGGGACAGCGCGGAAACAATCACGCTGACGTTGGATGAAATAAAGCTGGCGCGAGGCGATCTGCCGCCACCGCCCCTGGCTCAGGGTGCATACGCGGGCGAGGCCGGCAAAGTGAATCTTGTCTTGCCGCGATGGCATCAATGGAATGCGGAAGCAGCGCCTGTGTCGCTGGATGAAATGGAACTCGCCCTGCCGGATGGCACCGTCGTTCGCGGACGTAACGTTGATGTCTGGCCACACGGGCCGCGTTCGATGCGCGCCGGCAAGCTGCGCATGGAGCACAAACTATTGTTGTGGATCGACCTGCTGTTCTGGTGCGCCAGGCACGAATGCGCAGGCGCCACGTGCCTCGCGGGTCTTGATGACAACGAGAAGTCGCTGGCAGAGGAAATCGCTGATATCAACACGGATGCGGCACGCGAACATCTGCTGACGCTGACAAACATTTTTCGGCAAGGCCTGCAGAAACCGCTGCTGTTTCACCCCGGTCTGGCGCAGTCATATCAGGAAATGGTGAGCCCCACCAAGAAGAATCCCAGAGTGTTTTCATCGCAAGACGCACTGACAAAAATGAACGAGAAGCTGACCCATAGTTACAACCCTAGTTATCTGGCTGACGATCCCTACCTGCGTCTTCTCTACCGGCCCGGATTCCCTTTGGGAGAACTTGAAGATGACACCAGGTTCTGCGAGCTGAACGCGCGAATCTGCGGCCCCATGACCTTCCGCCTTGCAGGGCAGTAACAAATGGGTTTCGAAACGTTCAATGCGCTCGACATGCCGCTCGACGGCATGCAGGTGATCGAGGCCAGTGCCGGTACCGGCAAAACCTATAGCCTCGCAGTCCTGTATCTGCGGCTCATCATCGAACGGCGACTGCGGGTGCGCGACATTCTGGTGATGACCTTCACGCGAGCCGCCACGCAGGAATTGCGTGAGCGCATACGCCGCCGGATCAATCGGGCCGCGCTGATCGCCACCGCGCCCGGTTTGGCCAATCCGGCTGACGATGAGGACAACTTCGCCTTAAGCCTGCTTAAACGAAGTGACGAAGATTCACAATTGCTTGCGCGCCGGCTTATGGCTGCCGCGAGCGGCATGGACGAAGCCCCGATCACCACCATCCATGGATTTGCGCTTCGCGCGACGCAGGAAAGCGCATTCGAAAGCGCCCTGCCGTTCGACCGCGGTGAGCAGATCGACGATGCCGCCGGAAGACTTGAAGCCGCGACGGATTATTGGCGCCGACAGGTCATAGGCCAGCGGCCTGAGGTAGCGCAGCCGTTCTGCGATCTGTGGCCCTCGCCGGACGATCTTGAAAAAGAGATCCGCGATTATCTGATCCGCGCGCATACCCGCATCGCCGGTCCCGAACACGACGAAATTGTAAAGCGCGCGGTGGCGCTGAGAAAGCTATGGAAAAAGGGCAAGACGCGACTGAAGGCAGACCTCAAAACTTTCGTGGAGTCGGGTCGTTTGAACAAGAAAGAATTGAAGGTGGCGCTGGAGAAACACAACTCTGATATCGATGCGTTTTTATCAGAAATCGATGCGGCGCTATCAGTTAGCTCAACCGCAGTACCTGCGCTTCCTGCATGGGCTGTGCATCTGGCTGACAGCCGGCAGTTCAGTGCCAGAGGCAATGCCGCCAAGCAAGCGGCAGCCACTTTTGTCGCAACTGAACTGGTCAGGAAACTGGTTGCGTTTCAACCCCTATACAAACTCGACGCCGTACGACAGGCAAAGCACCAAATTTCCTCGATAGCAGCACGGCGCAAACAGGAACGCCGGCAGTTCAGTTTCGATGACATGATCGGTGCCCTGCACGAGGCAATCACGCATCCGGAATCAGGTCAGGCGCTGGCCGATGCGTTACACAAAGCGTGGCCGTGGGCGCTGGTCGACGAATTCCAGGACACCGACCCGCTGCAATATGAAATTTTAAGGCGTATCTACGCAAAGCGGACGCACGGTGGATTGATGCTCATCGGCGATCCCAAACAGGCCATTTACGGATTTCGCAGCGGCGACATCTTCGCCTATCTTCAGGCCGTGGACGATGTTGCCGACCGCTATGGATTGACGACAAACTTCCGCTCCACCAGGGGTCTGCTGAATGCCTTTGCGGCAATCTTCAAGGCCCCAGGTAAAGAGGCTTTTCTGGTAGCGGACATCGAATTTCACGATGTGCTGCCCGGTCCGCACGCCGACGATCGTACGCTCACCATAGAAGGGGCTCCTGTTCCGCCATTTACCCTTTGGCCGTTTGCCGATGCAAAAAATTCAGCGAAAAGCAAGATTCATCCGGCCATTGTAAATGCAACTGTGAGCCGCATTACGCGGCTCCTTTCTGATAATGCTCAGGCGAAATTCGTTACCGCAACTGACGGCACTGAAACTTCGCGAACAGTTCAGCCGCGGGACATAGCAGTGCTGGTCAACACCAACCGCGAGGCCGCCTGGATGCAGCGCGAATTGAGCGCAAATGGCATCGCCTCGGTGTGCCTGCATCAACAGTGCGTATTCGAAGCGGACGAAACGCAGGAAGCGAATGATCTGCGCAAATTGCTGCGTGCTGCCGCCAGCCCGACGGATGAGGGGCTGGTACGTACCGCATTGTGCACGCCTCTGCTCGGATTTCACCTGCGCGACATGGTGCGTCTCGCCGGCGAGCACACCGAATGGCAGACGACTCTGGATCGTTTCCAGAGTGCGCATGCGCGGTGGCAGTCGACCGGCGTGCTCAGCATGCTTTACAGCTTTCTGCAGTCCGCCGCGCCGCGGTTGCTGGCCTGTGACAACGGCGACCGCCGCATGAGCAACTACATGCAGCTCGCCGAACTGCTCGCCACTGCCGAGAGCGAAACATTCGGCATGACCGGTCTGATCGGCTGGTTGCGAGACACGATCGCGGAAGCAAGTGCCGCCGGCGAACAGGCACAGCTGCGGCTCGAATCCGACGAGGCGCTGGTGCGCATCGTGACCGTGCATCGCGCCAAGGGGCTGCAATACCCAATCGTTTTCCTGCCATTTGCGCCATGGCTGGGCGCGGGCGGCAAGCCGGACCAGCCGGCTTTCTATTTCCACGAGAAAGGACAGGCATATCTGTGCCCTGTATTGCTGGACGAAGCGCACAAACGACAAAGTGTGAGGGAGGCTCGGGCGGAGGGGCTTCGCCTGCTTTACGTGGCGCTCACGCGCGCCGAGCAGGCCGTATTCATGCCGTGGGGATTAGCCAATAGCGCACAGAATGGCGCGCTGGCCGGATTGCTCGTGCGCGACCTTCTGGGAAACATGGAGACTTGGTATTGGTCTGGTAACTGCAACCCATTGGATGAGGCGGCGATCAGAAAAGCTATCGCAACACTGACAAGCAGCTGCAACTCGATCGAGGTTGAACTTTTGCCTGTGAAGGATGAGTCTGCGGCTTTTTCCCCTCCCCTTCAGGCCCTGCCCGGAAGGGCGCGCACCGATCTGCCCCAGCGC
>JACDCP010000281.1 GCA_013817465.1 Gammaproteobacteria bacterium
TAGGCTTCAAAAGTCCCCGCAGCGAGAGTCTGTTGACGCATCGTGCCGATCTCCGTGCAGCGTAAATCAATGAACTGCCATTATCGCCGATCAAGCGAATAAATCAGAGTTTCCCTAGGTGTAACCGGGTCAAAAGATGACAACTGCTGTAACCAGCGCGAGGGCGCCAGCCCTCACGCCCTCACGCCGCTTTGGACTGTTTCTTCCTTGCTCGCCGGGCCAGCATGTTCAGGCCCTCGATAATCACTGCGAAGGCCATCGCGGCGTAGATGTAGCCTTTCGGCACGTGCGCGCCGAAGCCCTCCGCGATGAGGATCGTGCCGATGAGGAGCAGAAAGCCGAGCGCGAGCATGACGATCGTCGGGTTCGCGCGAATGAAGTTGGCGAGCGGGTTCACGGCGAACAGCATCACCGTCACGGCGACCAGCACTGCGATCACCATGATCGTGATGTGATCGGTCATGCCGACGGCGGTGATGATGCTGTCGATCGAAAACACCATGTCGAGCACCAGGATTTGACCGACTGCGGACGCGAACCCCATGCTCGAACCCCGGCTGTCGAACAGATCGGGATTCGGATCGGGGTCGACGTTGTGGTGGATTTCCCGGGTGGCCTTCCACAGCAGGAACAGCCCGCCCGCGATGAGGATCATGTCGCGCCAGGAGAAGTCCTGCCCGAAAACGCTGAAGACCGGCTGCGTGAGCTGCACGATAAAGGCGACGGTCCCCAGCAAGCCTATGCGCAGCAGCAGGGCGCCGCCGATACCGATGCGGCGCGCCCTGGATCGCTGGTGCTCGGGCAGCTTGTTGGTCAGGATGGAGATGAAGACCAGATTGTCGATGCCGAGCACCACTTCCATGGCGATGAGCGCGGCGAGTGCGGCCCAGGCGGCCGGGTCGGCCGCGAGCGTAACCAGATTGTCTATCATGCGGCCAATCCTCGACTGCATTGAACGGGGCCGCTGCACGATAAGGTATAAGCATGGGACAGGCCAAGCTGCGGCCGTAAAGGGAATGCTCTGGTGGCCGTAAACACAGTCTATACAACAAGTTATAGAATGTTTCTGGAATTTACCGCATGAGCGATCCGCAAACCGGCGGTCCGCGCCGATCCCCCCGAATTGCGCGGAGCATCACCGTGTTGCTCGGCGACCCGCGCCTGAGCGACGAGGCGAAGATCGAGAATTGCTACAGCGCGGAGGACCTCGAGGCCGTCGACCGCTTGAAGGCAGCCCTCCATGAGCTCGACGGCTACGAATTCACGTACTACGACGACCACACCCGGCTGATCGATGAGCTGCATGACCGGCCGCCCGCGTTCGTGCTCAATTTCTGTGATACGGGCTTTCGCAACAATGCGTTTCGCGAGCTGCACGTGCCCGCATATCTCGAAATGCTGGGGATCCCGTACACGGGTGCAACACCCAATGCGCTGGGACTCTGTTACGACAAGTCGTTCGTGCGCGCGGTGGCGAAAGCGCACGGCGTTCCCGTGCCGCAGGAGATCTACGTCAGTACGCTCGAATCGACGCATGTACTGCCGTCGGTGTTTCCTGCGATCGTCAAGCCGAGCACGGGCGACGGCAGTATCGGCATCACGCAGCATGCAGTCGTCAACAACATCGCCGAACAGACGGCCTATCTCGAGCGGCTGGAGCAGGAGCTGCCGGGCCGAGACGTGCTCGTCCAGGAATTCCTCAGCGGCACCGAATACGGCGTCGGCCTGATCGGCAACCCCGGAATCGGTCTGCAGGCACTGCCGCCCATGGAGGTCGACTACTCGGGGCTCGATGCCGGCCTGCCGAAAATCCTTTCGTACGAATCGAAGAGCGATCCGGATTCACCCTATTGGTCGCAGATCAAGTATCGCGAGGCAAAGCTCAGCGAAGGACGCCGGCAACGCCTGATCGACTGGTCGAAGAAGCTCTTCGAGCGGCTCGGCTGCCGCGATTACGCGCGCTTCGACTACCGCGCTGATCGGAACGGGCGCGTCAAGCTCATGGAGGTCAATCCCAATCCGGCGTGGTGCTGGGACGGCAAGCTCAACTTCATGGCCGGTTTCGCCGGCTGCAGCTATCCGGGCTTGTTGCGCATGATCCTGGAAGCGGCGGAAGCACGCCTGCCCCCGCTCAGCGGCGCGCGATCCTCGCGTCCCAGTCGCGGCTGAAAGCCAGATCGTCTCCCTCGTGAGCCTCCAGGCGCGCCTCGATGCGAAAGCTGCTGGCATCGCAGCTCAAGCGCAGGAAAGTGTTCACCCTTATCTGCCATGCCCCGCGACGAAACAGCGTCTTGTTCGTCAATTCGGCGCGCGCCGAAAGCGGATCGAACTCATTGATCAGGAAGCGTTTCAATATGGCGTTGCCGAGCGCCAGATCGATGGCGTCGATGCGGGCGAGGGCCGCGCCCTCGAACTCGCCGCCGTCATTGAAAAAAGTGTGCACGGTGTCGTGCGTGGCGAGATCGCGCTCGAAGCTGCGCTTGAAACTCGCACGCTTGAGCGGTGTATGCGCCATTTCCGGTCCGCGCTCGGGTCGCGGAAACGGCCGCAGATTCGCATCTTCTTCGCGCGCTGGCCGTTCCGGCAGGAGCAGGCGGCAGCCAGATGTGTGAAGCGTCAACTTGACGGGCTCGGGCGCCGGCCAGGCGATCGGCCAGTAACTGGTGGAAAGTGACAGCCGCAGCGCGTGACCGGGGGAGAACGCATGCGCAATGTCGTTGAGCTGGACGCGCACTTTGTAACGGCGACCCGGCTCGAGCGCTCGTGGATGCTCGTGACTGTCGCGATGCGTGAGATTGAGCAGGCCGTACGAGACGCGCGTCGAAGCGCCGTCCGGCGCAACATCGTTGAGGCGGGCAGCCAGGATGGCGACCGGCCTGTCCGTTGCGATCTCCAGCTCGATGACCGGTGCGCCGAGAATCTCGAGGCGGGATTCCAGCGCCGCCGAGTCGAAGCTCAGCGACCGTCCATCGTCGGGGCGCTGGTCGAGCGGCATTTCGCCGTCCGCGCCGAATGCGCACCAGTCGCCGGAGGTGAGCCCCGTGGTCTGCGGTGATTGCACTTTGAGCACCGTGTTCTCGTCCGGTGCCGTGGCAAGCCCGTTGGCCACGGGATACAAAACGACTTCACGGCTCCTGTCCGAAGGCCAGGCCACCTCGGCCACCCAGCGGCCGGGCCGCTCTGCATACCAGGATTGCGGCGGCACGCTCTCCTGCATCCAGACGCGATACATTGGCTCATCCATGAGCCCCGTATCGCGGCCTTTGAGCCAGTGGTCCCACCACCGTACGGTCTCCTGCAGGAAGCCGATGCCCGGGGCCGGGATGCCCTCGTGCGGAAAGACATGTGCCCACGGCCCGATGAGGCCCTTGCGCGGCACGTCGAGGCCCGCGAGCAGGCGCGGCACGGCATTGGAATAGCCATCCGCCCACCCGCTGACGACGTAGACGGGGCAGCGGATGCGTGCGTAATCCTCGCCGACCGAGCCGTGTTTCCAGTAGGCATCGCGGTGCGGATGCTCGAGCCAGAGCGCCGGGAACAGGGTCGCGTGCTCGAGCCG
>JACDCP010000282.1 GCA_013817465.1 Gammaproteobacteria bacterium
CCGCAGGCTCGCAAAGCTGTCGGACCCCTTGCGCGGCAGGAACAGCGTGACGGTGAAGCTGCCATCGAGATTCGGCAGCGCAATGAGCATGAAACCTCCGCGGGGCCAGATGTGCAGGGCATGCTGGTCGATACGGTGGCGCCCGCCGGCATCGGCCGGTATCTCGAGCTCCTTGTAATCGTGCTCGAGATAATCCTCGATCGTTGTGGAACGCCCGGCCTCGACCATCGCCCGTCGCAGCACCGAGCCTGCGCCGTCCGCCGCGATCACCGGCGCCATGGGCAGCTCGTATTTCCTGCCGTCGTTCTCGTCCTGCATCTCGAGCCGCCCGGTGTCGAAGTCCGCGCCCCGGCAGCGTTGCCCGAAATAGAACGCGACACCCAGCTCACGCTCGGCGACATTCATGAGGCGGCGATTGAGGTCGCGGCGCGAGATCGAATAAATGACCTCGGACTCCGCCTGGCCGTACGGCTGGAATGCCAGCTCACCCTCGATGTCGTGCAACATGCGGCCGCGCATGGCGATCAGCAGCGGCTTGATGAGATCAAAGACGCGCGCGGCCTCGAGCGCCTCGATGCCGCGCTCGGCGAGCGCAAGATTGATCGAGCGCCCGGCCGGGATGTCCTTCTGGCGCATATCGGGCCGGCGCTCGTAGACGCGCACGCCGAAGCCGCGGCGCGCGAGCAGGATGGCGAGCAGCGAGCCGGACAGGCCGGCGCCGATAATCGTGACGGGCTGGCGAGCTTTAGGCATATTGGTTGAGTAATCTCTGCAGACTGTCGACGAAGCGGTACACCTCGTCGAAGCTGTTGTACAACGGCACGGGCGCAACGCGGATGACATCGGGCTCACGCCAGTCGGCGACGATACCGCTCGCTTCGAGCTCCGCGAACAGTGCAGGACCGCGCTCGAGCCCGGCCGCGAGCTTCAGGGACAACTGGCAGCCGCGCGCTTCCGCGGCGGTGGGCGTGAGCATGCGTATGCGATCCGCGCAACGCTCACGAAGCAAGTACTCGAGATAGCCAGTCAGCGCAAGCGCCTTGCGCCGCAGCGCTGCCATGCCTGCCTGATGAAAAATTTCCAGCGAGGCGATGACCGGTGCGAGCGACAGAATGGGCGGATTGCTGAGCTGCCAGCCTTCCGCGCCGGGCAGGGGCGAAAATGTCGGGCCCATGCGAAAGCGGGTCGCCTTGTCGTGACCCCACCAGCCGGCAAAGCGCGGCAGCTCGAACTGCCGCGCATGGCGCGCATGCACGAAACAGCCTGCGACCGCGCCCGGGCCGCCATTCAGGTATTTGTAGCTGCACCAGACGGCGAAATCCGCGCCCCAGCCGTGCAGCTCGAGCGGCAGATTGCCGATGGCGTGGGCGAGATCGAAGCCGACCATACATCCCTGCGCGCGCGCGAGGCGCGTGATCGCCGCCATATCGAAGGCCTGGCCGCTGTAGTACTGCACGCCCGGCAGCAGGACCAACGCGATCGACTTCCCCTCGCGCTCGATACACGCCATGAGATCGGCCTCGCGGATCGCCTCCTCGCCTTCGCGCGGGCCGATCTCGATGAGCGCGCCGGCCGGATCGAAGCCGTGAAACCGCACCTGCGATTCAGCCGCGTAACGATCCGAGGGGAACGCCGGCTTTTCGATGAGCAGCCGGTAGCGCTCGCTCACCGGTCGATAAAAGCTCACCATCATCAGATGCAGATTGACGGTCAGCGTGTTCATGCTGACGACTTCGAGCGGCTCCGCGCCGGCCAGCTCCGCCGTATGCGCTGCGAGCTGCTCGTGATAGGGCAGCCAGGGACGTCGTGCCTGAAGGTGTCCTTGTACAGCGAGGCGCTGCCAGTCTTCCAGCTCTTCCTCGACGAGCCGGGCCGCGTGTTTTGGCTGGAGGCCGAGCGAATTGCCGCAGAAGTAAATGAGCGGCGCGCCGTCATCGCCGGCTGGCAGGTGAAACTTCTCGCGCAACGGGCGCAGGGGATCGGCGTCATCCGCGCTCGCCGCGAAATCCGCGGTCGGTTCGTACTTCATATCCGCTCGCCCGGAAACGCGAAAATGGGGACATTCCTGATTTCAGACCGCGTACACGAGTCGTGAATGCCTTCGCCAGTTGACGAAATCAGGAATGTCCCCATTTTCAAACCCACTCCAGCGGGAACAGCAGCGGCCTGCTGGGTGCGGCGTCGGTCATGAACGGTGGCAACTGAAGGTTCAGCAGGTAATGGCCGTCCGCGACGTGGTCGGGCACGAAAATCATCTCCGTGATGGTCGCCGCGGCGCGCGTGGCATCCGCGGCGCAGCGGCTGCCGGCCGGCAGGCCCCAGAAAATGCGGTGTGCGGCGAGCTTTCCCTCGTCGTGGAAACGGTCGACGGATGGCAGGTCGACGAGCAGGTGCTCGATGCCGAGCACCACGAGCGAACGCATGGCGTCGGATGTGAAATAGGCAGGCATCGATGCCGCTTCGTAGCGCTGCAAGCACTTGTCGCGGGCATTCGGCAACGTTCTCACGATCAGCCCGGAGGCACGCCCGCCGCCCCAGGCGGTGAGCGATGCGTTGAGAGCGGCTTCGGTGACCTGCCGGTCACCGTTCACGCGCCATGTCTCGACGCTGATGAGCAGCGTGGCGACGAAGCACGCGGTCGCCACGTCGCGTATCGAAACGCGGTCGTCAGTGACGTGCCCGACACACTCGGTGTGTGTGCCGTTGCAGTGAGGAACGAGACGATACGCTTCGGCGTTGCAACTCCCGCCGCGGCGCGTGTCGCCGATGAAGCCGCCGGCCTCGAGCGGCTCGGCCGTCGCCCGCGGTGCGCCGAAATGATTCGGCTGCGGGCCGCCGAACTGGAGCGGTATCGAGATGTCGATCGGACGCGAGCTGTCGGCCCGATAACTGAAACCGCCGGCAGTGCCCTCGATGGTGCTCATGGTCGGGGGGCGGCTCAGCGCGAGAATCGGGCAGGCTCGAGATCGAGCCACTCGAGCGCGGAGCCGGCGAGCAACCGCTCGCGCACCGGCTCGTCGAGCGACATCGATTCGATCATGCAGCCCGGAGTGTGCTCGCCGAGCGGGAACGGGTAGTCGCTGCCGAGGGCGATGTGGCGGGCGCCGAGCAGCTTGATCATGTAGAGCAGCATGTCCGGGTCGTGCACCAGGGAATCCACGTAAAACCGGCCGATGTAGTCACGCGGGTTGCGCGTGTTGTCGACCGCGCAGAGATCCGGTCGCACCTTGAAGCCGTGCTCGATGCGCCCGAGCGTGGCGGGAAATGCGCCGCCGCCGTGAGCGAAAGCCACGCGCAGCTTCGGCAGGCGTTCGAAAACACCGCCGAAGATCATCGAGCAGATAGACAGCGAGGTCTCGGCGGGCATGCCGACCAGCCACGGCAGCCAGTACTTGGCCATGCGCTCGCGGCCCAGCATCTCCCAGGGATGCACGAACACGGCGGCGCCAAGCTCGGCCGCCGCCTCGAGAATCGGGAACACCTTTTCGTCGTCGAGGTTCCAGCCGTTCACGTGCGAGCCGATCTCGATTCCGGCGAGCTCGAGCTCGCCGATGCAG
>JACDCP010000283.1 GCA_013817465.1 Gammaproteobacteria bacterium
CCTCAGCTCGCGCGTGACGACCGATTGCAGGCGATTCGTGTGCTCGAGCGAAACCACGTCGCGGGCTCCCTCGGACATCGCCTCGGCGATCACGGCTTCGTCGACGCCGGTGCGCGCCACCAGCACGGGCACAGCGGGCGCGACCTGGTCGCGCACGCTGATGACTGATCTGAGGCTCGCGTTCGCGCTGTCGGCGAATAGCAGCACGAGCTCGCAGCCGGTCTGCAGGAACGCATCGGCGAGATCGCGCGCATCCGAGATCCACGTGCAGTGCACGGCGTGCCCGGCATTGCGCAAGGCGCTGTTCATCGCCTCGACGTGATCCTGCTGCGTCGTGATGACGATCATCGGCACGGCGCTTCGATCGGGCAATGCGGGCCTCCTTGGGGATGGGCGTCGGGCGAAGAGGTTCAGGAGTGGGCGGATTCTAACACTACGTACACCGGCCATTTGTGACGGGTAACACGGTCTTGGCCGGTCGCCCTGCCTCCTCGCGCGCGAGCCGCGGGACGAGATAGCCGGGCAAGCGGGCGGTGACGGCACGCATGATCGCGCGCGCCCTGGCTTCCGGCACGTCGAAATGCGCCGCACCCTGCACCGGGTCGAGGAGGTGCAGGTAATATGGCAGCACGCCGGCCGCGAACAGCGCCTCGCTGAGATCCACGAGCGCACCCGTTGAGTCGTTGACACCGCGCAGCAGGACCGACTGGTTGAGCAGCGTCGCGCCACAGGCGCTGAGCTTTCGCAGGGCCCTGCGCACCGTCGAGTCGATCTCGTTGGCGTGATTGCAGTGCACGACGACGAGCTTGCGCATGCGCAGTCGGCTGAGCCATACGACCAGCTCGTCGTCGACGCGCTCCGGCAGCACGATCGGCTGGCGCGTGTGGATGCGCAGCCGCTGAACATGGGCGATGGAATCGAGCGCGTCCGCGAGCCGGGCGAGCTTGTGATCCGCCAGCGACAGCGGATCCCCGCCGCTCAAAATCACTTCGCGTATATCCGGCGCGCGACGCAAGTGCGCCAGCGCCGCCCCCCAGTTTCCGGCTGCGGCATTCTCGCCGGCATAGGGGAAATGGCGCCGAAAGCAATACCGGCAGTGCACGGCGCAGGCGCCGGTGGCGATCAGCAGGGCGCGACCGTGATATTTCTGCAGCACTCCGTCACCGCCACGAAGCCCGAGCTCGCCGAGCGGATCTGTGCTGAACAGAACCTGCGAATCGCATTCGGCTTCCACTGGCAGCACCTGCCGCAGCAACGGATCGTTCGGATCGTTCGGCCGCATGCGCGCAACGAAGCCGCGTGGCACGCGAAGGGGGAACAGGGTCGCTGCCGATTCTGCGCCCGGATCATGGCCGAGTCCGAGCAGGGCACGAAGCTCCGCGGGCTCGGTTACCGCCTCGGCGAGCGCACGCTGCCAGAGCGGCGGCTGACGCGCTATCATGCGCCGCAATCACCGTGGGCGCGCAGGCAGAGGGATGGCAAGCTACAACACCAGTGAGTTCAAGTCGGGTCTCAAGGTGCTCATGGACGGCGATCCCTGCGCGATCGTCGAGAATGAGTTCGTCAAGCCGGGCAAGGGACAGGCATTCAGCCGGGTGCGCATCCGCAATCTGAAGACCGGCCGGGTAGTGGATCGCACCTTCAAGTCAGGCGACTCCATCGAGGCTGCCGATGTCGCCGACGTCGACATGCAGTATCTGTATGCCGACGGGGAGTTCTGGCATTTCATGGCGCCCGATTCCTTCGAGCAATACGCCGCCGACGCCAATGCCGTGGGCGACGCCGCGAAATGGCTCAAGGAAGGCGACGTCTGCCAGATCACGCTGTGGAACAACTCGCCGCTGCAGGTCAATCCGCCGAATTTCGTCGAGCTGCGCATCGTCACCACTGACCCCGGCCTCAAGGGCGACACGGCGGCCGGCGGCGTCAAGCCCGCGAAGCTCGAAACGGGTGCCGTCGTGCGGGTTCCGCTGTTCGTCGAGCAGGGTGAGCTGATCCGCGTGGACACCCGCACCGGGGAATATGTCTCGCGCATCAAGGGGTAACGGAAACTCTATCCGTCCACGGAGGCGATGAAGAGAGCCGCCACACGCTCCAGGCCTGCCTGATCTTCAGCACCGAATCGCGCCCGCGTCGGGCTGTCGACATCCAGCACGCCGAGCAGACGCCCCTCCTTGAGCAGCGGCACGGCGACTTCGGCGTTCGAAGCCGCGTCGCAGACGATATGGTCGGCGAACTCGTGCACGTCGTCGACGCGCAAGCTCGAGCCGTCGCGCGCGACCGTGCCGCAGACGCCGCGACCGAGCGGTATGCGGATACACGCCGGCCTGCCCTGAAACGGGCCCAGCACGAGCTCGCCCTCCCGCAGGAAATAGAACCCCACCCAGTTGACGTCCGGCAGGCGCTCGAAGAGCAGTGCCGAGCAGTTGGCCGCATTGGCGATCAGATCGCGCTCGCCGGCGAACAGCCCGGCGAGCTGACTTTCGATGTCGCTAAAAAGATCGGCGCTGGGGGTCATGGGCAAGGGTCTGTTGACCTGGGTCAGGCGGTTTCGAACGCGAAGCTTAGCACCTCGTCGATGTGACGGGCGCTGGTGGCGAGCATGACCAGACGGTCGAAGCCGAGGGCCACACCGGCACAGTCCGGGAGGCCTGCCGCGAGGGCGGCCAGAAAACGTTCGTCGAGCGGCGCGGCGCTCGAGCCCGCGCGCTCACGTGAGGCAAGATCCGCCACAAAACGCGCGCGCTGCACTTGCGCATCGGTCAGCTCGTGGAAGCCGTTGGCCAGCTCTACGCCGTCCAGGAAGGCCTCGAAGCGTTCTGCGACCGGCGGCTGTTCCGGCCGGATGCGTGCCAGCGCGGCCTGCGCCGGCGGGAAGTCGTAAACGAAACTCACGCGGCCCTGGCCGAGATGGGGCGCAACGCAAGTCGAGATCAGCAGATCGAGGCTGGCAGAGTGGTCATCCCCGAGCCCATCGGGTGGTATCACACCGGCTTCATGGATGCGCTCTGCGATGCGATCGACCGGGTCGGTGAAAGGGTCTATGCCGGCATGCTTCCGGACTGCCTCCCGGTAACTCAATCGCTCCGGCGTGCCGAGCGGACGATAGGCCATGAGGAGCTCCGCCAGCAGCTCCGCAACCTCGCTCATCAGCCGGTGGTGATCGAATCCCGTCCGGTACCATTCGAGCAGCGTGAATTCCGGGTTGTGCCAGCGGCCAGCCTCGCCGTCGCGGAAGACCTTGCAGATCTGATAGATGTCGCCGCGATAGGCGGCGAGCAGGCGCTTCATCGGAAACTCCGGCGACGTGTGCAGAAAGCGAGCGCGGCCCCCTTCGCCCGCCACGTGCGTGCGCAGGCTCTCGATGCGCGGATCGGTGGCGGCGGCGCGCGAAAGGGCCGGGGTTTCGACTTCCAGCACGGCACGCGCGGCGAAAAATCCCCGCGTGCGGGCGAGCAGATCCGCGCGAGCGTGCAGCGCCTCCCGGGCCGCAGCGGGACGCCACGTCATGCAGGCAGCACGCGGCCTATAGTTTCATGGACCCGGACGACCTGAC
>JACDCP010000284.1 GCA_013817465.1 Gammaproteobacteria bacterium
ATATTCCACGCGAGCCGCGTTGTCATCCACTCGCCCGCAGGCAAGACGCCCGGCGCCGACCGTATCCGATATACGGTCAAGCCGGGCAACGCAGCATCCGGGCGAGTGGGTGGCAACCCTTCGGGACGGTGGCCAGATTCGCCCAGAGCGGCGTTGCTCGTCACTCATTTGCAATGAGCAAATCGCGCTCCTCGCGCCTTGCTCTGCGCGAATCTGGCCGCCGTCGCGGCCGCGGGGAATATTGAGATGGGTTCTGGTGCGTCGCTACGCCGGGCACTCGTGATCGCGGCGATCTCGCTCGGTTGTCTGTTGCTGATCGTCACCGGTATGGCCGCCTGGCTGCTGGGCACCGAGTCGGGGCTGCGTTTCGCCGTGGCGCGCACCACTGACTATCTGCCTGACGGCATCGAGATCGGTGAGATAGAGGGCGCCGCTTCGGGGCCCCTCGTCGTGCAGGACGTCCGGGTGGAGATGAAAGGGTTCACGCTCGAGCTCGACCGGCTCGAGCTCGAGTGGCGGCTGGCGGCGTTGTTTGCCAGGGAAATCATGGTCGATCGCCTGTACGGGGAGGGTCTCAGGTACACGGCGCACGCGACGCCTCCGCCAGAGGAACAAGGCGAACCTTTCGCGCTGCCGGAGCGCATCGATCTGCCCGTCGACATCTTCGTCAGGGACGCGCTGGTGCGCGATATATCGCTGCAGACAGGCGCGGAAGGCGAGCCGCTGATCGTGGATGCCGTTCGGCTGCAGGCGCAATGGACGGACCGCGCCCTGGACATCGAGAATCTGCAGGTTGGCGCGCCGCTCGCGGATCTCCGAGCGACCGCACACATCGCGCCGCGCGACGCGTACCCGCTGGAGGCCGAGGTGAGCTTCACCTTGAGACCGCCCGGCTATGCGCCGCTCGCGGGCGACACGCAGCTCGAGGGCAGCCTGCAACGCCTCGAGCTGACGCAATCCCTGGAGGAGCCGTATAACCTGCACGCCGAGGCAACCTTGCAGGATGTCCTGCAGGAGCTGAGCTTCGACGCGACCATCGAAGTGCAGCAGGCTGAGCTTGCGCGCATCGCTGAAGCTTTGCCCGCGGCCGTCGCGAGCACCCAGATCGAAGCCAGGGGCAATCTCTCCTCCATTCGTGTCGATCTGACCGCCCGTGCCACGGAACCGCAGATCGGCGCCATCGACGCCGTTTTCACTGGCGAGCTGTCACCCGAGCTGATCGCTATCGAGCGGCTGGTCGTCGACCTCGCCAACGAAGCCGCGCATCTCGAGGCGAACGGCCGCGTCGAGTTGTCGGGGACGCAGCCGGCAGTGGATGTCGATGCGCAGTGGGCGGGGCTGCAGTGGCCGCTGCACGGCGCGCCCCAGGTCGCAAGCGAAAGCGGCCGGCTCGACGTCACGGGCACGCTCGATGAGTATCGCGCGCGGCTCGAAGCCGAGCTCAGCGTGCCGAATCAGGCGGACGGCAAAGTCATGCTGGCGGGCACCGGAGATGCCGAAAGCTTCGCGTTCAGCGCCATCGACATCGCTACGCTAGAAGGCACCCTCAACGGCACGGCGAACGTGGCATGGGCTCCTGCGCTCGCCGGAAGCGTCGATCTGCAGGGCCGGGGGCTGAATCCGGGCGGGTTGCTGAACGGTTGGCCCGGAGCCATCGATCTCGAAGTGCGGGGCGAGGGGCGGATGCCGGAGACCGGACCCGTCGGCCGCGTTGAGACCTTGCACGCGGAAGGCCGCTTGCGCGACCAGCCGATTGAGCTCGACGCCAGGGGCCGATATGCAAACGATCAGCTCGAGCTGGAGACCTTCCATCTGCGCTCGGGTTCGACGGAAGTCGAAGCCGACGGCCGGATTGGCGAGCAGCTCGCGGTGAACTGGTCGCTCGCGAGCGAGGATCTGAGCACTCTGCTGCCGGTCGCCGGAGGCAGCGTGCAGGGACGCGGCAGCGCTTCCGGCCCTCTGACGGAGCCGCGGGTCTCGGCCGAGATTTCCGGCTCCGGATTGCGCTATGAAACATACGAGCTGGCTTCGCTCGAGCTCGACGCGGATGTTGACGTCGCCGGCGAGACCCGCTCGGATCTCGATCTCGAGCTGCGCGACGCATCGATCGGCGACATCGAAATCGAATCATTCTCTTTGAACGGAACCGGCACGAGGCTCGACCACATGCTCGACCTCGAGGCCAGAACGAGCGCCGGGCGGCTCGATCTCAGCGTCGACGGCAGTCTCGACCCGGATCTCGTATGGGCGTTCGTCATCGAACGATTGTATTACGCGCATCCGGATCTCACGCCCTGGTCGCTGCACGCACCGGCACCGGGGCAGTTGTCGGCCGAGGCCTCGAGCCTCGAACGCATGTGTCTCACCGGCGGCGAGGCCCTGCTGTGCGTCGCAGGCGAAAGCACACCCGAGCTGCTCGCCGCCGTTTTCGAGCTCGAGGACCTGCCGCTTGCGCTGGCTAACCCGTTTCTGCCGCCCGCCGTGCGCATCGACGGGTCGATCGGCGGCACCGGCAACATCCGCATGGCTCGAGGTGAGACAGGCGAAGCCGCTACCCCGGTGGCGCACATTTCCTTGAGCACGACGCCGATACGCCTGCTGGCCGAAGGCGCGGCACAGGAGATGCAGCCGGTACTGGCGTTCGCCCCCGGCGAAATAGCACTCGACCTGAACGCCGCCGAAGGCGCGACATTCGCGCTCGACTTGCCGCTCGAAACAGACGGCGGGCTCGAGGCAAACGCAACGATCGCGGCCGGCGCAAACGCGCTCACCGAGCGGCCGCTCGAGGGCCGCTTCCGCGCGCGACTGTCGGACATCGGCTTCCTTACCGAGTTTGCGCCGCAGATCGCGTCGCTCGGCGGCCGCGTCGACGGTGACCTGGGTGTGACCGGCACGCTTGCCGCACCTGCACTAGAGGGCAGCCTCGAGCTGCTCGACGGCGTGGCGATGCTGAGCGGGCCGGAGATCCGCCTGCGCGAGGTCTACGCCGCCGTGCGCGGTCAGGGCGGCGGCGATCTAGACATCGAAATGCGCGCCAGCTCGGGCGGGGGCACGCTCCGCATCGACGGCAGCGCAGGCATGAGCGAAGCGGGTCCGCGCGGGCAGCTTGCGATCGAGGGCGAGGATTTCCGCGTCTTCAACACGCCCGAAGCCATGGTTCGTGTAACTCCGGACCTCAACGTCACTCTGGCCGACAATCGTCTCGAGGTCACGGGTCTGGTGCGCGTACCGACCGCTGAGATCGAGCTCGCGGAGGCGCCGGCTTCGGCGGTCGGCGTCTCGGATGACCAGATCATCGTGCAACCGGGCGTAGAGGAAGCGGCGACCGCCGATGAGCTCGAAGTTGCGGCCAGGGTGCGAGTTCTGCTGGGCGAGGACGTCAGCTTCAGCGGCTTCGGCCTCACTGCGGCGCTCGAGGGGGATCTGACGGTCATCGAAACGCCGGGCGAACCGACCACAGCGACCGGCGAGATCAACGTCGAGGAGGGCGCCTACGCGGCCTACGGGCAGGAGCTCGAGATCGAGCGCGGCCGGGTGCTGTTCGCGGGTGGCC
>JACDCP010000068.1 GCA_013817465.1 Gammaproteobacteria bacterium
GCCGCTGTCGAGCACGTTGCGCATGAAAATCTGCGTCGCCGCCAACCCGATCATCGTGCCGAGCAGCAAGACCAGGGACGCATTCTCGAGCCGGCGACCCCATCGGTCGAGACGCCCGGTGAGCGCCGGGCTCACCGCGCGGCGCTTCCCTGCCCGCCCGCGTCCGCGCGATACGCCTCGAGATGCTGCTGCAGCTCGGCATACTGGGCCGGCGTGAACTCACCCCGGGAGCCGAGCTCGCGAATGGTCGCCGCCACGCTGCGCCGCCACCTGGCGACCTCGCCGCCCGCCGGCTCGACGACGCGCATGCCGTTTTCCACGAGCGCGTCTCGGGCCTTTGCGTTGTCCACACGATTCTTGCGATCGAGCTCCGCATAGATGCGGCTCATGACTTGCTGCACGACTTTCTGATCCGCCGCATCCAGCCTGTCGAACGCGCGCTCCTCGATGACGAGTGTCGCGGCGATGTAGCTCAGCGGCTGGTCCGTCATGTAATCCACTTTGGTATGCCACTGCAGCACCAGCGCGGCGATCGGCGAGCTGCCGATGATGTCGATGAGCCCGGTCTGCAGGCCGGTCAGCACATCGGTGATCGGCAGCGTCACGGGCGAAACGCCGAGCGCATTCATCGCCGCATAGCTGACGTCGTCCCCTTCGGGCACCCACATCTTCTGGCCTTCGAGATCGCTCAAAGCTCGCACCGGCACGTTCGACATGACCAGCGCGAAGCCACCCTCGGCGATGCCGAAGCTGACCAGGCCGGCGCGCCCGAGGCCTTCGACGAGCTGCGGGTCCATGCGCTGGCGCACGTAGTCGACTTCCTCGAGCGAGTTGAACACCAGCGGCAGGCTGTAGAGGCTCATGTCCGGGTAACGCTCGGCGAGCGCAGTCAGCGTGAAGGCTGCGCCCTGGAGCTGGCCGGCGCGCATCTTGCGCGCCACCTGGCGGTCGTTGCCCATGACGCCGCCGCCATAGAACTTGAGCGTCACGCGGCCGCCGGTGCGTTTCGCGACTTCCGCCGCGCCGGCGCGCATGTCTTTCATCCAGCTCGAGGACTCAGGCGCGAGCGTGGCGATCTTGAGCGTTGCCGCGCCGGCAAACATCGGCGCGAGCGAGAGCAACAAAATGATGGTTAAAGCAAACGTTCTGCGCATGCGAATTCTCTCAATGTCGGCCGATGGCCTCGAGTCTTTCAAGAATCTGGACACCGGCTTGCGCCGGTGCGACGAATTATCAGGCATCCCTAAAAGTAAGCGTCTGCGGAGGCGAGCAGCTTGCGTGCCTCGGCCTGCGCCAGCGTGTTTGACAGCACGAGCCCGGGCACGTTCGAATCGGCCTCCACGACCTCCGTCAGCAGTCGATCGTGCAACCCGCGTTCGTAAAGCAGGCGCGCGTAGGAGCGCGCGAACTCGACTTTCACGCTGAGATCCCGGCCTTCCGACAGCTCGATGGCGCGCTCGAAATGCTCGCGCGCGACCTCCGGCCGGCCGCCGAGCGACGGAGGCCGCAAGGTATTCAAAACGCCGAGCAGCACGTGCGCGCTGCCGTGCTCGTAAGATTCGTCGAGCACGATCATGCGCTCGAGCGCTGACTCCACCTTGGGCAGCTCGACCAGTGCGGAGTAGTCATCGCTGTGCGCACGCAGATATGCGAGCTCGCTGAGGGCGAAGCTGTAGAGCGCCGGCGCGTCGTCTTCGTCGAGCCCCGCCAGTACGGCCGCGAATTCGTCGCTGCTCATGTCGCGCCAGCCGCAGGTCGCGTCATCGCGGGCACAGAGCGCGCGATTGCCGTAATCGCGGGCCCGCTCGCTCATGCGCATCGAGCGCACGGGCTCTTCGACAAACACCACGCCGTAGAGCGCATAGAAATTCGCGGCGGCGCCGAGCAGCGGCGCATTGCCCGTGCGCTCCTGAAGCAGGCTGTCCATGAGCAGCAGATACGCGGGCGCGGCGGCGCGCACCGTCTCCGGATCGTTCTGATTGCGAATCGCGGATGAGAGATTGTCGGCGAAGCCGCCGGCGGCCCGGCCCGCCAGCGACGCGCAGCCGGTGGCCGACAGCAGACAGGCAATGACAGACAACAGACAGAGGAGCTTCACGAGCTTTTATTCCCTTCTGTTGTCACTGCCGACATTGAGCAACGCCGATGAACCCTGATTCGTCTTTCCGATCGTCACCCCGGCGAAACCGGGGCGGAATCCAGTCTCTTCGTGAAACTAGACACCGGCTTTCGCCGGTGCGACGAGTCCCTAGATTTTTTCCTTGATGCGGGCCGCCTTGCCGCTCAGGTCGCGCAGGTAGTAGAGCTTGGCGCGCCGCACGCTGCCGCGGCGCTTCACCTGGATCTCGCCGATCGCGGGGCTGTAAGTCTGGAATACGCGCTCCACGCCTTCGCCGTGCGAGCGCTTGCGCACCGTGAACGAGGAATTGAGCCCGCGGTTGCGCTTGGCGATGACCACACCTTCGTAGGCCTGCAGGCGCTCCCGGTTGGCCTCCGTCACCTTGACCTGCACGACGACCGTGTCGCCTGGCGCGAAGTCGGGCACCTCGCGGGTCATCTGTTCCTGCTCGATCGTGTCGATGATGTTTTTCATATCGCCTCCGGCTCAGGTAACAGGTGACAGGCTTTAACTGTCGTGGGTGCCCGATGCTTTCAACTCGTGCAAAATGTCGCGTTGCTCTTCAGTCAATGCGCTCTCGTCGATCAGCTCCGGCCGCCGCAGCCAGGTGCGCTCCAGGGCTTGCGCGAACCGCCAGCGCCGGATTGCCTCGTGATCGCCGCCGAGCAGCACGTCCGGCACGCGCTGGCCGTCGATCTCCTCCGGCCGCGTGTAGTGCGGACAATCCAGCAGGCCGTCAGTAAACGAGTCCTGCGCGGCCGAATCCGGATCGCCGAGCGCTCCCGGCAACAGGCGCGCAATCGCGTCGATCACCGCCAGCGCCGGTATCTCGCCGCCGGACAGCACGTAGTCCCCGATCGACAGCTCGAGATCGACATCCCGTTCGATCACGCGCTCGTCTATCCCTTCGTAGCGGCCGGCGAGCAACACTAGCCCCGGCTTCGCCGCCAGCTCGCGCGCCGCCTGCTGGTCGAAACGCCGCCCCGCGGCGCTCAGGGCAACCACCGGGCTGCCGGCCGGCACGGCCTGCCGCGCTGCGCTGATCGCCTCGCGCAACGGACCGACTTTCATCACCATGCCGGGCCCGCCGCCGTAAGGCCGGTCGTCCACGGTGCGGTGCACGTCGCGCGCAAAATCGCGCGGATCGACCGTCCCGAGCCCCAGCAGGCCGCGATCGATGGCGCGCCCGATCACGCCCCAGTCGAGGACCGCCCCGATCATCTCGGGGAACAGCGTGACGACTGCTATGCGCACGCTCGCCTGCCCGTCAAAAATCCGGATCCCAGTCGACCTGCAGTACGCCTGCTTCCAGATCGACCGAACGGACCACCCGCTCGCGCAGGAACGGAATCAGCCGCTCGCGCCCGTTCTGCACCACCAGCACGTCGTTGGCACCCGTCTCGAGCAGTCGCTCGACCGTGCCGAGCGCGACGCCTTCCAGGGTCATCACCCGCAGGCCGATCAGATCGGCCCAGTAATATTCGTCCTCGCCGCTCGGCGGCAGACATGATCGCGGCACCGCGATTTCGGCGCCGACCAGAGCCACGGCGTCATCGCGGTCATCGACGCCGGCCAGCTTGGCGATGACGCCGTCGCCGTGCCTGCGTCCTTCCTCGACGCGCCATTCGCGCCAGCTCCCGCCAATGCCGATCTGCCAGGGCGCGTATTCGATGATGCGCTCCCTCGGCTCGGTCGCGGAACGAATCTTGACCCAGCCGCGCACGCCATAGACGCCGGAGATGGAGCCGAGCAGCACGCGCCGGTCATCGGCGGGCACGCCTCCGGCTGCGTCCGCGTTACGACTCTTCAGGCGACTCCGCGCTCTCTGCGCTCTCCGCCTCGGGCTTTGCTGCCTCGGCCTCTGCCGCCTCGGGCTTTGCTGCCTCGGGCTTCTCCGCCTCGGGCTTCTCCGCCTCGGGCTTCGCGGACTTCGCCGCCCCGCGGGCGGCCTTCCCTTTGCGGAATTCGCCGAGCAGCTTCGCGACCCGCTCGGAAGGCCTCGCGCCCTGGCCGATCCAGTAATCGGCGCGCGCGACATCCAGACGCAGGGTTTCCTCGCCGGGCACCGCGATCGGGCGGAAGAAGCCCAGCCGCTCGATGTAGCGGCCGTCGCGCCGGTTGCGGCTGTCAGTCACGACCACGTGATAAAACGGGTATTTCCGGGCCCCGCCGCGGGAAAGGCGAATGCTGACCATAAGTGCTTGTGTCCTCGATGCCGCCGCTGTGGCGGCCCGTTGAGCAAACCGCGCATTTTACTCGAATCCGCCTGAAAGTGTACCGCAGTGTCGATATCCGTCGTTCGGCCGTCACCGCGGCGAAAGTCGGGGCAGAACCCGCGAGAAAATAGGGACATTCCTGATTTCCCGTCGCGCGAGTCTGGCCCGCCGCGCTCTGTCCCCATAGAAATCAGGAATGTCCCCATTTTCACATGCCGGGCGGGCGGCGGCCCTCCATGGCGCGCATGAGCTTGGCCATGCCGCCCTGGGAGACTTTCTTCATCATCTTCTGCATGCCGAGGTATTGCTTGAGCAGGCGGTTCACGTCCTGCACCCGGGTGCCGGAACCGGCGGCGATGCGGCGTTTGCGCGAACCGTTGATAGTCTTCGGGAAACGCCGCTCGACCCGCGTCATTGAGTCGATGATGGCGATCTGCCGCTTGACCTCCCGGTCGTCGACCTGGCTGCGCGCCGCCTGCGGGAGCTGCATGCCGCCGGGCAATTTTTCGAGCAGGGCATTCAGGCCGCCCATCGCGATCATCTGCTGGAGCTGGCCCTTGAGGTCGTTGAAGTCGAAGCCCTTGCCCGAGCGCAGCTTGCTCGCGAGCTTGTCGGCCTGCTCGCGATCGACCTTGTGCTGCACCTCCTCGACGAGGGTCAGCACGTCCCCCATGCCGAGGATGCGCGATGCCATACGCTCGGGATGGAAGACCTCGAGCGCGTCGGTTTTTTCGCCCATGCCGACGAACTTGATCGGCTTGCCGGTGACCGCCCGCACCGAGAGCGCCGCGCCGCCGCGCGCGTCGCCGTCGGCTTTCGTCAGAACGATGCCCGTCAACGGCAGCGCTTCGTGGAAGGCGCGCGCCGCGTTCACCGCATCCTGCCCCGCCATGCTGTCGACCACGAACAATGTCTCGACCGGCATAGCCGCCGCATGGATTTCGCGGACCTCGCGCATCATGGGCGCATCGATGTGCAACCGGCCCGCCGTGTCGATGATGAGCACATCGGCCACACGGCGCCGGGCTTCTGCCACTGCATCGCTCGCGATGCGCTCCGGCCGCGATTCCGTCTGGCTCGGCAGGAATCCGGCGCCCACTTGTGCCGCGAGCGTCTCGAGCTGCTGGATCGCGGCCGGACGGTAGACGTCCGCGCTGACGAGGAGCACTTTCTTGTGCTCGCGCTCGATGAGCCGCCGCGCAAGCTTGGCCGCAGTCGTCGTCTTGCCCGAGCCCTGCAGGCCCGCGAGCAGGATCACGGCCGGCGGCTGCGTGCGCAGGTCGAGGCCGCTCGAGGCCTCGCCCATGACGCGCACCAGCTCTTCGTGGACGATCTTCACGAGGGCCTGGCCCGGGGTCAGGCTGCGGCCGACCTCGTCGCCCAGGGCCCGCACGCGCACGTCGCCGATGAACGACTTGACGACCGGCACTGCCACATCGGCCTCGAGCAGGGCCATGCGGATCTGGCGCAGCGTGTCACCGATATTCTCTTCGGTGAGCCGGCCGCGCCCGCGCAGCGCGCGCGTCGCTTCGCTCAGGCGTTCACTCAGGCGGTCGAACATGGATGGCGTCTCGTCGTCGGCGAGAACGCGAGTGTATCAAAGACGGATTTCGTCGCCTCGAGCCAGGCGGTGGATGGGCAGGCGCGGCAAGGCTGCGCGCACTTCGTCGAAAATGGTCTGCTCCTCGCCCGGCTTCATGGCGGTCAGCCAGATCTCCGGCTTGTGGCGCAGCTTGCGGATGTCGTCGGCGAAGCTCTGCGGGCAGTAGTGCCCGGAGTGGCGCGCCAGCTCGGCCTGCGCGTTCGGGAACGAAACCTCGATGAGCAGCGCGTCGATGTTCGGGTAGGCGTTCAACACCGGCCACAGCGTCTGGTTGCGGGCCGTGTCGCCGCTGAACGCCAGCACCTTGCCCTCGGCCTGCACGCAATAGCCGACCGCAGGCACGGCGTGACGCACCTCGATGGCATGCACGTGCCGCCCGTGCACCGTGACGCGTTCTCCGGCCTCCAGCGGCAGGAAGCGCATCACCGGATGCTCGCGCGACGGCAGCACGCAGAAGTCCGGCCACATCACGCCGTTGAACATATGCGCCTCGAGCGCGGCGATGGTGTCGGCGAGCGCATGGATTTCGATCGGCCGGTCCGCGAAGGTGCTGAATGCCGTATCGATGAACAGCGGCAGGCCGGCCGTATGATCCAGGTGCGCGTGAGTCAGAAAGACATGATGGATGCGCTTGAGCTCGTCCAGCGTCAGGTCGCCCACGCCGGTGCCGGCATCGATCAGGATGTCGTCATCGATGAGGATCGACGTCGTCCGCAGGCCGGCGCCGATTCCCCCGCTGCACCCCAGTATTCTCACGCGCATGCACGGCTTCCATACAGCGGCCTTACCTAACGAAAGAGCCGCCATGACCTTCTAAAGCACTGATCCCTGTGCGATGATTTCAAGTGCCCTCAAGCTAAGGCATGCCCTCCGCGCGCGTCCGTGTTCCAGATCACAATTCCCATCTGCTATCTCGCGGCGGGCTGGCTGTCGGGCGTGCAGGCGCGCTCAGCAAAATTTGACACCCCGTCCCGCTATTCGATCCCGGCGCTGACCGTCGGCGGCCTCGGCATCGTCCTGCACGCCTGGCTGCTCGCGACTTCCATCGCGAGCGACGGCGGGCTCGAGCTCGGGATCACTAACGTCTTATCGGTCACGGCCTGGCTGATCGCGATCATTGCGCTGCTCGCCGCGCTGCGGGGCCGCCTGCGCGGCCTGAGCGCATTTCTGCTGCCCTGCGCGGCGGTCGGCGCGGCAGTCACCGGCTTCGGCCCACAGCCTGACCCGACCTCGACGACACGCTGGGAGCTGGACGCGCACATCCTGCTCTCGGTCACGGCATACAGCCTGTTCAGCATCGCCGCTGCGCTCGCCGTGCTCATGGCGCTGCAACAGCGGCGACTGCATGCGGGGCGACCGCCCGGCTGGGTGAGCATGCTGCCGCCCGTCGAGGCGATGGAGCGTGTGCTGTTCACCACGCTGGGCGTCGGCTTCGGTCTGCTGAGCCTCGCGCTCTTCAGCGGGCTCGTGTTTCTCGATAACTGGCTTGCCCAGCATCTGGTGCACAAGACGGTGCTGTCGCTGGTCGCCTGGCTCGTCTTCGCGGTGCTGCTGCTCGGCCGCTGGCGATTCGGCTGGCGCGGCAGCAAGGCGATCTGGCTGACGCTCGGCGGCTTCGGCTTTCTCGCGCTGGCTTACTTCGGCAGCAAGCTCGTGCTGGAGGCCATCCTGGGCGAACAGTGGGGCTGAATATCCTGAGCAGCGGACAAGCTCCTTGAGTGACGATGTTCACCTGGGCGTCCTGTTCGGCGTCCTGGGCGTGCTGCTGCTGTTGTCCGCGTTCTTTTCCGGCACCGAAACCGCGATGATGAGCCTGAACCGCTACCGCCTCCGGCATCGGGCGCGGGCCGGCGTGCGCGGCGCACGGCTGGCCGAGGCGCTGCTGGCGCGGCCCGACCGGCTGATCGGCCTGATCCTGCTGGGCAATAATCTCGCGAACCTTTCGGCCGCGTCCCTGACGACCATCATCTCCCTGCGGCTGGGCGGCGAGCCGGCCATAGCGATCGGCACCGGCGCGCTGCTGCTCGTCATCCTGATCTTCTCCGAGGTCGCGCCGAAAACGCTCGGCGCCCTGCACCCGTCGCGTGTCGCTTTGCCGGCGGCTTATGTCTATTACCCTCTGCTCAAGATCTGCTATCCCGTGGTCTGGCTCGTCAATGCCGTGTCGAACACCCTCCTCAAGCTGCTCGGCGTGTCGCCCGCCGACGCGACCCTGCACTCCCTGAGCAGCGAAGAGCTGCGGACTGTCGTCGCGGAAGCCGGGGCCCTGATCCCGAAGCGCCACCAGCGAATGCTGATCAGCATTCTCGACCTCGAGAAGGTTACCGTGGACGACATCATGGTGCCGCACAACGAGATCGCCGGCATCGAGCTCGAGGACGACTGGCATGCGATCCTGAGGCAGCTCACGAACAGCCAGCACACGCGCCTGCCCCTGTTCCGCGACGGCATCGATCACATCATTGGCGTCATTCACTTGCGCCGCCTGGTCGAACCGCTCGCCGCAGGCGAGCTGACCCGCGAGCTGCTCGTGGAGAAGGCGGAGGATCCTTATTTCGTGCCCGAAGGCACGCCGCTCAACCGGCAGCTCATCAACTTCCAGCGCGCCAGGCGGCGCATCGCGCTCGTGGTCGACGAATACGGCGACATCCAGGGTCTGGTGACGCTGGAAGACATCCTCGAGGAAATCGTCGGCGAATTCACCACCGATCCGGCGGCCACGCTGCACAAGGACGTCCAGCGCGAATCGGACACGACCTACGTGGTGAACGGCGGCATCAACGTGCGCGCCCTGAATCGCATGATGAACTGGAGCCTGCCGACGGACGGACCGAAAACCCTGAACGGCCTGATCGTCGAGTACCTGGAGACCATCCCGGAAACCGGCGTCGGCTTCCGGCTCGGCGGCTATCCGATCGAGGTCCTGCAGAGCAGTGAGAACGCCGTGAAGACCGTGCGCATCCATGCGCCGGCACCGGAGAAGAAGCGCGCCTGACCCGCAACGGGGTCGACCGGAAAGCGGGGTCAGGCGAAGGCGCGATCGATGGCGTCGGGCAGGCGCGCGGCACCGATCACTTCGAGGTCCAGCATTGCGAGGGCGCGCACGAGGCGGCGCCGCCCATTCGCCGCCGGCACGATGGCGCGCCTGAAACCGTGCTTGGCGCTTTCGCGCAGGCGCTCCTCGCCGAACGGCACGGGCCGGATCTCGCCGGCCAGTCCCAGCTCGCCGAAGGCGACCGTATGCTCGAGCAGCGGCCGGTCCTGCAGGCTGGAGACACAGGCCAGCAGCGCCGGCAGGTCGGCCGCAGTCTCCGCGATGCGCACCCCGCCGACGACATTGAGAAACACATCCCGTCCGGACAGGGAAACGCCAGCATGGCGATGCAACACCGCCAGCAGCAGCGTGAGCCGGTTCGCATCGAGGCCGATGGCGATGCGCCGCGGATTGGCGAGCTGACTCTCGTCGACGAGCGCCTGCACCTCCACCAGCAGCGGCCGTGTACCTTCCCGGGCGACCATCACCGCGCTGCCGGAAACCGGCTTCGCGTGCCGCGAAAGAAACATGGCCGACGGATTCGGCACTTCCTTGAGCCCGTCGCCGGCCATGGCGAAAACGCCGATTTCGTTCGCCGCACCGAAACGGTTCTTGACGGCGCGCACGATGCGCAGGCGGCTGCCCGAGTCGCTCTCGAAATACAGCACCGTATCGACCATGTGCTCGAGCACGCGCGGACCTGCGATGACGCCTTCTTTCGTGACGTGACCGACCAGGAAAACCGCGGTGCCCGCGAGCTTGGCGAAACGCACGAGCTGCGCCGTCGTCTCGCGGAGCTGTGCGACCGAGCCCGGCGCCGACTGCAGGGCCGCGGAATACATCGTTTGCACCGAATCGATGACCAGCGCGCCCGGATGCAGGCGGCCCGCTTCGGCGAGCACTTCCTCGACGCAGGTCTGCGCCAGCAGCCGCAGATCCCCGGCCGCCACACCCAGGCGCTGGGCGCGCAGGCTCACCTGGCGCAGCGATTCCTCGCCCGTCACGTACAGGGTCGGCGAGCCCTCGCTCATGCGCGCGGCAGCCTGCAGCAGCAGGGTCGACTTGCCGATGCCGGGATCGCCGCCGATCAATGTCGCCGAGCCGGCCACGAGGCCGCCGCCGAGCACGCGATCGAGCTCGCCGATGCCCGTGCTGCGCCGTGCCTCTTCGCGTTCCTCGACGTCGGCCAGCCGGCGCACCGCTGCGGCGGGCGCGGCCGACAGCGCACGCAAGGCCGGCATCGGCCGCGATTCGATGAGCGAGTTCCACGCGCCGCAGGCGTCGCACTGACCCTGCCATTTGAGGCTCTGCGCGGCGCAGGCGTCGCAGACGTATACGGATTTCGGTCTGGGCATCGGGCAATGATGTTAACAGCATGGCCGCCGGGTCCGACATGCGCATTGCGGCCGCGCGTGCCGGGAAATACCGTCCGTTTTGCTGCCCCGCGCATGAACTGTGACTGGCCGCTCGGACTCCTTTTCGCTTGGTGATACGCTATGCCGGTTTTCCCCGGTCGGAATACTGCATGTCGCTTGAAGGCAAGATCGAGCACGTCGCTCTCTCGGACACCGGCAAGGTCCGGGAGCACAACGAGGACGCAATCGCCGCCGAGATGGATCTCGGCCTGCTGGTGCTGGCCGACGGCATGGGCGGTTACAACGCTGGCGAGATCGCCAGCGGCATCGCCGTCAAGACGGTCACCGGCATGGTGCGCGACAGCGTCGACCGCGAAACCCGCGGCATGCTCGACAAGGAGACCGGCCTGACCCGGCAGAGCATCGTGCTGCGCGATGCGATCGCGCGCGCCAACAAGATCATCAATCAGACCGCCCAGAGCCAGCCGCAATGCCAGGGCATGGGCACGACCATCGTCGCCTGTCTGTTCTTCGACGATCGCGTGTCGATCGCGCACGTCGGCGACTCCCGCCTGTATCGCCTGCGCGACGAAAAGCTCGAACGCCTGACCATGGATCACTCGCTGCTGCAGGAGCTGGTCGATCGCGGCTTCTATTCGCCGGAGGAAGCCGAGCGCTCGGCCAACCGCAATTACGTGACGCGCGCGCTCGGCGTCGAGCCGTCTGTCGATGTCGAGGTGCACGAGCATGCGGTGCACAAAGGCGACTTCTACGTGCTCTGCTCAGACGGCCTTTCCGACATGGTTGAGGACGAGGACATTCACTTAACTATCAGCACTTTTAGTGCTAGTCTTGCCACCGCAGGTCAGCAGCTCATCCGCTTGAGCAATGACAACGGCGGACGGGACAACGTGTCGATCATCATGGCTCACGTGATTGAGCCCTTCCCGGCACAGAGAAGCCTTCTCGACCGGCTTCGAAACTGGTTCGATTGAGCGGGTCCGATTGATTGGGGGCATCCGAGGGACGCAGATGGCACGCTTGATCCTCAGCCTGGATGGTCAGGTGCTCGCCGAATACAACATGAACAAGGAGCGCTATACCGTCGGCCGCCTGGCGGACAACGATATACGCATCGACAATGCCGCGGTCAGCGGCCATCACTCGCTGGTCATCAACATCCTGAACGATTCGTTTCTCGAGGATCTCAACAGCACCAACGGCACTTACGTCAACGGCAAGCTCATCAAGAAGCATGCGCTCCAGAACGGCGACGTGATCACGGTCGGGCATCATCAGCTCCGCTTCGTCGATCAGCAGGGCGTCGAAGCGGATGCGGACGAGTTCGAGAAGACCATGGTGTTGCAGCCGGGCTCGCAGAGCGGCGACAAGATGGCCAGCGCCCATCGCGCCATCGAAGCCGCCGTCAGCCAGGAAACCGTCCGGCCGCGCGCGGCTGCGGCGAGACCGGCGACGGATTCGGGCGGCGAGGTGGCGGTCGCCAAGCTGCAGGTATTGAGCGGCGCTTTTGCCGGGCGCGAGCTCGAGCTCAAGAAAGCGCTGACCACGCTCGGCCGGCCGGGTGTGCAA
>JACDCP010000069.1 GCA_013817465.1 Gammaproteobacteria bacterium
GACTACGATTTGCTCGCGAAAGTGGTGGAAAAGCCGGAGCTTTCGGCACAGTCGAACGCCGGCGCGCTCACCGGAAAATCCATCCCCGTGTCGGTCACGGGCCCGTTCTCCGATCTGAGCGTCCGGCCGGACGTCGGTGGCGCGCTCCGGCAGCGCGCGCGGGATCGTATCGAGGAGGAGATCCGCGAGCGCCTCGGTGGCGGTGACGAGGCCGAAACGGATGGTGCGGATGAGCCCGCCGCGGAACGCGATCTCGAGAAGGAGCTCCAGGAAAAAGCCCGGAAGAAGCTCGAGGATCTGTTCGGCGGCTGATGCGCGCTATCACCGTCTGGCTCATCGCAATCTGCCTGCCGGCCCAGGCCGCGGAAATTCAGCGCGTCGATGTGGATTATATCGGCGCGCGTTATCACGTCGAATCGGAGACGCTGGTCGAGGCTCCAATCGAATCCGTGTACGCCGTGCTCACCGATTACGAGCACTTCCATCGCATTTCGAGCGTGTTCACGGAAAGCCGCGTTGTCGAACCGATCGTCAATGGCGCGGGCGTCGTGTACACGCGCGCTCAGGGCTGCATCATTTTCTTCTGTCAGATGGTCGTGCGCGTCGAGCGGCTCGAGCTCGACCCGCTGTCCGACATCGTTGCCATTGCGGATCCGGAGCTCAGCGACGTGAAGTACAGCCGAGCGCACTGGCAGCTCGACGAAACCGAGCGGGGCACCCGTATTCGTTACCGGCATGAGATGGAACCCGATTTCTGGGTGCCGCCGGTCATCGGCCCCTGGCTGATCAAGCGCAGCCTGACGACCAATGGTGAGGAGGCGGTCGCCCGCATAGAGCTGCTAGCCCGCGAGCGGGCGAGCGCCAAAATGGGGGCCCACCAGTGATCGGGGGCCGACTCGCAGCCGCTGTCGCAGCATCGTTGTTGAGTGCGGCCACGCCCGCGCTCGAGACCTTGCGGCTCGAAGCTACACGGAATAACGGCGTGTTCCTGCTCGATGCCGAGGTGCACATCGAAGCGCCGATTGGCGCCGTGCGCGCAATCGTCACCGATTATGAACAGCTGGAGCGCCTGAGCCACCGCATCGAGGAAAGCAGCGTGCTGGAACAGGAGCCGAACAGCAAGCTGGTTTTCACCCGTGTGAACGCCTGCTTCGCGTTCTTCTGCCGCACACTCGAACGCGTCGAGCGCGTTATTGAGTATGGACCCTATCATATTGAAGCGACGACCTTGCCCGAGCGCAGCAACGTGAAGCAGGGCAAGATCGTGTGGAAGTTGCACGAGGCCGGCGAAGGGACCCGCATGGAATATCACCTGACGCTGGAGCCCGGCTTCTGGGTGCCGCCGCTGATCGGCCGAATCGTCATCCCGCGAAGCATGCGAGCCGAGGCGGCGCTCATGTTCGAGCGCATCGAAGAGCTCGCCGGCGGAGCCGTCGATGGCGGCTGACGATTTCGCGGCGCGCGTGCTCGCCTGGTGGGTGGCATCGGGCCGTAAGGACCTGCCGTGGCAGCAGGACGTGTCGCCGTATCGCGTCTGGATTTCCGAGATCATGTTGCAGCAGACGCAGGTAACAACCGTGTTGCCGTTTTATCAACGTTTTATGGCGCGGTTCCCGGATGTTGCCGCGCTCGCGCGCGCGCCGCTCGACGAGGTCCTGCACCATTGGTCGGGGCTAGGTTATTACGCACGTGCCCGCAATCTTCACGCGGCGGCGAATCTCGTCTGCGAGCGATTCGACGGCGAGCTGCCGCTCGATATGCCTGCGCTCATGAGTCTGCCCGGCATCGGCCGTTCCACGGCGGGCGCAATACTCGCACTGGCGCATGGACAGCGCGAGGCCATTCTCGACGGCAACGTGAAGCGCGTGCTCGCGCGCTACTTTGCAGTAAATGGTCAGCCGGGGCAAAGCGATACGCTGCGGCGCCTCTGGGCGCTATCAGACTCGCTTGTGCCGCGTCGGGATGTTGCTGCGTACACGCAGGCGATGATGGATCTCGGCGCGACAGTCTGCACGCGCAGCCGACCTGACTGCGCATCCTGTCCGCTCGAACAGGTCTGTGAGGCTCACGCGTCGGGGCGAGAAGCGGAGCTTCCTGCACGACGTCCGCGCCGCCTCCGGCCCCTGCGCCGGACGCGCATGCTCGTCGCAGTGGATGCCGACGGGGCCGTGCTCCTGGAGCGCAGACCGCCGCAAGGCATCTGGGGTGGACTGTGGGGGCTGCCGGAAATCGATGACGGCTGTGATGTCATGGCATGGTGTGACACGCGTCTCCGTGGCGTTGCCGAATCGGTCGAGGAGCTGCCGCCGCTCAAGCACGGCTTCACGCATTTCGAGCTCGATATCCGGCCCGCTCTGGTGCGTCTCAAGAGGATGTCCGTGCAGGATTTGGAACGCGACGACTGGCTCTGGTATAACAAGGCATCGCCCGTGAAGCTCGGCCTCGCCGCGCCTGTCGCGCGCCTCCTTTCCCAGGTGCCGGGCACTGGCACCCCTTTTCAGGAAGCAGGCGGGCAGGGCTCGAGAAAAGGGGTGCCGCTGCCCGGCACTTGAGTGAATATGTCCCGCACCGTGAACTGCATCGTGCTCGGCCGTGAAGTGCCGGGCCTGCAATACCTGCCGTATCCGGGCGAGCTCGGCCGGCGCATCTACGATAACGTGTCGCAGGAGGGCTGGCAGCGCTGGCTCGCGCACCAGACCATGCTCATCAACGAGTATCGCCTGACACCGATGGAGCCGAAGGCGCGCAAGTTCCTCGAAGAGCAGATGGAAAAGTTTTTCTTCGGTGGAGGCGCCGAGAAGCCATCCGGTTACGTTCCGCAGGCCGAATAATCCGCGCCGAACGTGGATGGCCGAATAAATCAGGCTCTGCGCTGCAGGCATTCCCCGTAGGGCCGGCTTCAGCCGGCCATGTCAGCCATTCAAACTTCGGCCGAGTTCAACCGGTTATTTTTTATTAGTTATCCGCCGTGCAGACCAGAAACTGCACGCTGAACAGCCCCTCCGCGTCCGTCCACACGCATTCAACCTGAAAGCCCGCCTCCGCCGCCAGCGCGGCGAACTCTGCGCGGGTGTACTTGTGCGAGTATTCGGTGAGGATGTGCTCGCCCTTGCTGAAGCGGATGCGCCGGCCGCCGATCGTGACCGTCTGGTCCTTCATGCTGACGAGCTGCATCTCGATGCGGTTATCCTGGCGATCGTAGACCGCACGATGCGCGAACTGCCTGATGTCGAAGTCTGCCTGGTACTCCCGGTTGAGGTGCGTGAGCATGTTCAGGTTGAACTCCGCCGTGACGCCCGCGGCGTCGTTGTAGGCGCGCGTGATGATTTCCGGGTCCTTGTCCAGATCGACGCCGATCAGCAGCGCTCCGCCTTCGGTCGCCACGCGGCTCATTGATTGCAAAAGGGCGAGCGCCTGCGGCCGCTGAAAATTACCGATAGTCGAGCCGGGGAAGTACACGAGGTTACGTACTGGTGTCACCTTCGGGTCGGGCAGCTCGAACGGCTGCGTGAAATCGGCGCAGACCGGGAGCACGTCAACGTCGGGGAAAAGCGCAGCAATCCGCTCCGCCGCGGCGACCAGATGCTCCTTCGAGATATCCACGGGCACATACGCGGCCAGTGCAACCAGGTTCTCGAGCAGGATCTGGGTCTTCAGGCTCGAACCGCTGCCGAATTCGATGAGCGAAGCTTCCGGGCCGACCAGCCGTGCAATCTCGCCGACGTTCTCACGCATGATCGCGAGCTCGGTGCGGGTCGGGTAGTACTCGGGCAGCTCGGTGATAGCGTCGAAGAGCTGCGAGCCGCGCTCGTCGTAAAAGTATTTCGGCGAGATTCGCTTCGGGGTGGCTGCGAGACCTCTGAGGATTTCCGCCGCGCTGTCGTCCCCGTCCGGCTCGAAATCGTGCAGCGCCGGGACCGCGTTGTCGCCGTCGCTCATGACACGCTCACAGATCCTTCGCGAGGCGGATGCCCAGGAACTGCCAGCGCTGGTGCGGGTAGAAAAAGCTGCGGTAGCTCGCGCGGATGTGCGAGCGCGAAGTCGCGCAGGAGCCGCCGCGCACCACCCACTGATTGCACATGAACTTGCCGTTGTATTCGCCGAGCGAGCCCGCCAGCGGTTTGAAGCCCGGATAGGGCATGTACGCTGATTGTGTCCATTCCCAGACATCGCCGAACATCTGCGAAGGCGCCTTTTCCCCCTCCCCCTTGGGAACGGGGTTCGGGGAGGGATGCAATAATCCGGATTCCAGAAAGTTACCTTTGATCGCCTGCTCCTCGGCCGCCGTCTCCCACTCCATTTCGGTCGGCAGCCGAGCCCCGGCCCAGCGCGCAAAGGCGTCGGCCTCGTAATAGCTCACGTGCGCCACCGGTGCGTCCGGCACCAGCTCGCGCAGACCACCCAGGGTGAACTCCTGCGCGAGATCCTCGGACCAGTACAGCGGCCGATCCCACCCCTCCCGTTGAACGGCCGCCCAGCCGTCCGAGAGCCACAGGTCCGTTCGCCGGTAGCCGCCGTCGTCGACGAATTCCCGATACTCGGCGTTCGTCACCAGTCGCGCGCCGAGCGCATGCCGGGCCAGCAGCACGCGATGACGCGGCGTCTCGTTGTCGAAGAAGAATCCGTCGTCGCGCGCGCCGATCTCGCGGATGCCTTCGTTTCGCTCGACGAAGCGCATGTCGCCGGCTACGCCGTGCGGCGCAGCCGGTGTGTCGCGCAACGCCGGCAACATCGGATTGCGCGAGAACACGTGCTTGATGTCGGTGAGCAGAAGCTCTCGGTGCTGCTGCTCGTGATTGATGCCGAGCGTCGTCAGCTTGGCAATCTCGGGATCGTCGCCGGTGGAATCGAGGAGCGCCGTCATGGCTTCGTCGACGTGATTGCGGAATTCGAGAATGCGACGCACCGTCGGCCGCGAAAGAAATCCGCGCTCCGGGCGAAGATGCATCTGCCCAACCGAGTAATAGTAGGAGTTGAAGAGGAAATCGAACTGCTCGTCGAATGGCCGGTAGCCGGCAGCGTTCGGCCGCAGTAAGAAGTGCTCGAAGAACCAGGTGGTATGCGCGAGATGCCACTTGGTCGGGCTCACGTCGGGCATGGTCTGCACGACGAAGTCCTCCGGCTCGAGGGTCCGAGTCAGATCGATGGTCGCATTGCGAATCCGCTGGTAGGAGGCCGACAGGCTGCCGGCCTGCTCCGCGGGCATCCATGCGTGCGGCAGAGAGCTCATGAGAGGGTTCGAAACCTCAGGCGAGGTGGCGGAACAAGAATATAGAAGGGTGGCGGGAGCGTCAAAAACGCCGGTGCAGGCGCCGTGCGGCCGCCTTGACTGGCCCGGGGGCGGCGGTTGTAATACGCGGCTTCCGGCCAGGTAGCTCAGTCGGTAGAGCAGCGGACTGAAAATCCGCGTGTCGGTGGTTCGATTCCGCCCCTGGCCACCATAAAATCACCGACTTACGCTGTCCTGGATCTCGATTGCCTGGATCGCCCGGTTCAGGATCGTGCCCGAGCCAGCCTGCTATTCTGCCTCTATCGCGCCGGCGCGGACGAGGACGCTACCTTCGATCGCCTCAGCGAGCTGACGGGCAACAAGTACCCACTGCCTCGGATGGCGAGTAGAAGACCCCGCGCTGTCTATTGTCCGCTAGACAGCAATCGATCGAGGTGCTCGAAAGCTCGTTCCGAGTCGGACTGCGCCAGCCAGAAGAGCGCCTGCTCACGCACTTCGCGTTGCAGTTGCCGGTTGCCGAGCACGGCTAACAACGCGTCGACGGCGCGATCCTCCGGTAGCTGCGACATCGCGAAGACAGCCTCTTCGCGCACCTCGTCATCGTCGTCATTGGCGAGCGCCCATTGGATTGCTTCCTCGCTTTCGCTTGCGCCGGTCTGGGCAAGCCAGAACCACGCCTGCGACCGCACCTCGGGATCATTGTCTTCACGACCCTGGCGGATCAGTGCGTCGGCACGATTCTCAGCCGTCGATTGTGCCAGCGAAAACGCGGCATGCTGACGGATTCCCGAGCTCTCATCGTCGAACATCAGGCGTTCCAGTTCGCCGGCGGATTCCGAGATGCGTGCCTGGGACATCCAGAAGATAGCCTCCTTGCGCAGTTCCATGGTGGGCGCGGCGGTGACAATGTCCATCAGAAAACGCAATGCCGCGGCGCCTTCGTGCACGGCGACGGCGGCAAGCGCATCAGAGGCGACGGATGAAGTCGGCGTTACATTATCCTTGAGCCAAGCCAGGCTCTCATCGACATCAACCAGGCCGAGATCAGTGATGTCGAGGCGGGACGTGACCGCACATTGCGGACTCAGCGCGCGAATGCGTCGCGTCCTGCCGGATTCGATCAGTGCATAGATCTGCATTTCTCCGCTCGCCCCCGGGAATCCGTCGGCCGCGCTGTAATTGTCATGGCGGCTGTCGAGGTCGCACTCGCATGCAACGGCCGAGCCGCTGCTCCAGCGGACGCAGCACAAGGGCGGTGCGTCTTCGGTTGCGGCGACGCGCCATGTATAGACGCCGTCGGCGGCAAGCGCGTCGAGCGTCGCTGCCATGGATTCTCCGCAGGGCCAGGCGATCAGCGCTAATGCCGCGGTGATCACGCGAACGTGCCAGCCGCCGCTCACTCTCCGTTCTCCAGTGTGGTGTCGATCACGTCCCAAACGGCATCGCTATCCATATTCACGAGCGTCTGCAGCAGCTCACGCTTTTCCTCCGGGGCCGTGCTCTCGTTGAACAGCTCGAGCACGGCTCGGTCGAGGTCCGCGATCTGCAGCCCTTCGAGCGCTGCGTCTTTGACTTTCGGCACGTCCGTGTCGCGGTAGATGCCGACGAGCACGTCGCCGACCTCGTCGCCGCCGGCGATGCCGAGACCGTGGATCGCCTGCGCCTGCCGCTCGGGATCGCTGGTGTCGGTCGCCAACGCGGTCAAAGACTCGACATCTCCAGCGACGGCATACGCGTCGATCAGCACGTCCGCCATGTCGGGGCGATCGCGCAGTGCCCGCAGCTCGTCCAAAGCACCCATCGCCCCGAGCATATTCACCGCGTTTTCGAAATCCTCAGCGTTTTCCGCGTTGACGGCGATCTGGTACACAGCCTCGCTGTCGTCGGCAATCAGGTAAGCCTCGAGGACGGCCTCCCTGGTATCGGCGTCGCCGGCCGCATAGATCTCGCCAAGCGCCGCTAACGCCTGCTGGTCGCCGCCAATACCGATCATGCGGATCGCCTCCAGCCGAATGCGCCTGTCATCGGTTTCGGCCATCTCGACCAGCAAAGATTGCGCCTCGGGCAGATCGATCTGACTCAGCACGAACAGTGCGCGCTCCTTCAGTTCGGCGCTGCCAGCGCCGCGCAGCACCTTAGTGACGATCGGCAATGCCCGCTCCGGAGGCGCCGATATGAGCGCTTCCAGCGCGGAGATCTTCAAATCTTCCGCATCGTCTGTCTGCGCGACGGAAAGCGCGCTGATCGACGTGATCAGAGCGACCAGAATCAACTGCCGAAGTGAAGCCATGTGGATAATCCTGTTACTAGATGGGGCCTGTAACATCAGATGCGTTCCGCCCCAGCTTGGTTAGCATGACGTCGAGCTCGAAGGCGAGCTGCGTCTGCAGCGCCTCTGCATCCTCGGCCGTGATGTCGTCCGACGCGAGCCGAACCAGTATGAATTCGAAGGCACGCAGAACCCTGGCCAGGTCCTCCGCGTCGTTGTGTTCGGCGGCGCGTTCGAACATGCGATTCTGTCGGATCATTTGCATGATCAGCATGGCGCGTTCCGTGTGCGCGTCCATCGGGAGTTCTGTCAGTTCCTGCCGGCTATCCCGCAGATGCACCTGCAGGCCGCGTGCGAAAGCGTCCGACTGCGAGCGCATGTCGGGAAAAACGGCATCGGTCACGTCGGTGTCGACAAGCGGCTCTGATACCTGGTTACCCGCAATGTAGAATTTGATGACGATTCCCGCGACCAGCACAGCAGCAACGCCCGTGCCCCAGGCGAATGACGGAAAATGAAAACCGCGGTCCGAAGACTTCGCACGCTGTCGCTCGGCGCGCGCCGCGCGATCGATGCTGTCGTGCCAGCGGGCAGTTACGTCTGGGGCGACGGCCATCGGTTCCGGCGCTTCGAGCTGCGCGAGGTCGTTGCATAGCTGCTCGTATCGTGCACGGAGCGAGACGTCCGCCTCGAGCGACGCTTGAACTCGACGGCGCTCGACCTTGGACAATCCGTCCCGGTAGTAATAAAGGATCAAAGTATCGTCGTTCATGATTATCGACTCTGTATGTCCGCCATCGTCACGCGAAGTTTCCTGACGCCGCGAAAGAGGGCCTGCTTCACTACGCTGATGCTCGTGCCCAACTCGTTCGCAATTTCCTTGAGCCGCCACTGTTCGAGGTGCTTGAGGACGAAGCAGATCTGCTCCAGCTCGGTCAGGTGCCGGAGTGCCCTGGAAAGGCTGTCGCCGAGATCATGATTCGCCACATCGCTTTCCGGAGTATTGCCACTGCCGGCGATGTCGCCTTCCAGCGACTCGTGAATCCCGGGACGTTGCCTGCGCAGGAGCGTCAGCGCCGTGTTGATCGCGATCCGGTGAATCCAGGTATCCAGGCGCGCATCGCCCTGGAACTGGTGGCGCTTGTGCCAGGCGTGAAGCAGTGCTTCCTGAACGGCGTCCTCGGCAAGTGCACGGTCGCGAGTAATCCTCAGGCACGCCGAGAACCAGCGACGCGACCGATTCGAGATCGCTTCGTGAAACTCCGCCTGCGTCGGCAAGCTTCTCTCGAATGCGGCCGCCATTTCACCCTTCGATGCCGGCATCCCGGAATTGGTTAGCAATTCGCGCGCGAAAATTGCGAAGCATCCCGGGAATAGTACGGTCGCGTTTCAGGCTGCCATCACCCGCTGAGCGTCGCTTCCGCGTCAATCAGCGTTGCGGCGCTTGAGCTCGGTAAACAGGCTCAGAGGAGCTCGCCGAGGATGCGCTCGATGCGGCGCTCGAGTTGCATGGCGATGTCCGGCTGTTCCTTGGCTTCCACCAGGGGACGCAACTCTTCGCGCACCAGGTCCAGATCGAGCTTGCGTCCCTGGCGCTCGAGAATGCTCGTCACGTCGGCCCAGTCCTTATCGCGCGCAGCAAAGGCCTTCATCACCAGCAAATCTTCGGCCGAGCAGGTCTGCAACGCCGTTGCATCGTCGATTTGCCACGGGCTGGAACGAGAAATCATGCGCGACTCATAAGGCAGAGCAGCCAACACGACATCGATGCCCACACCCTGGCCCGATTGCGCAAGCACGACCCGCGTGCGTTCGGCAAATCCGGCCGCATCCTCGATACGCGCCGGTAACTCACCAAGCAGGATCCGCGCTGTCCGGGCTTCCTCGCCCGGCTCCACCAGCACCGAAAGATCGACATCGGCGGTGAACCGGGGCTCACCCCAGCGCTGCAACGCGACCCCACCGATCACGCAATATGGCAGGCCGAGCTTGGTGCAGGCGGCTTGAGCGGCCAGTGCGGCGTCGAACACCGGCCCGAGACTCAATTTCGCTCCCGCAACCGCGTCAGAATGCGTTGCTGCTCGACCAGACCGCTGGTCGGGCGTAGCGGATAGGAGCCGCTCAATTGCAGCAGGCGATCAAATTGCTTCGCCGCGTCCCGCTCGCTGAGGTTGCGAAGCCTTTGCAGGCGTTCAGCCTCCAGCGCCGACTGCGCCCGCCGCCAGCTCGCCACCAGCTTTGCCGCATCGCCATCGCACGACTTGTCCGGCAGCGGATTATCCAATGGTTCCATGTGTTTATCGTATCACCCCAATAGATCATTCCTGCCGGTAAACCGTTCCCAGCTTCATTACAAAACGCACATCCTCCATGACCTGAATGTCGTCCAGCGGGTTACCCGAAACAGCCACCAGGTCGGCGCGCTTGCCGGCTGCGATAACGCCGCGGTGGTCTACGCCCAGGAGGTCAGCGGCGTAAATGGTGGCCATCTTCAGCGCGTGCTGCTCGGATACGCCATTGGCCACCAACGCTGCGAACTCCCTGCCGTTCTGACCGTGCGGAAAGATGCACGCATCGGTCCCAAGCGCCATGTTGACGCCGGCCTTGTAGGCTTTCTGCAGGCTTTGCACAACCAGGGGTTCCAAATAGTCGTTTTTGGCCACCGTGGCAGCCGGTGTTTCAGGAGGTAAAGGCAAGCTGTTGATGTAAAGGTTGGGCACGAGGTAGGTACCGCGCTCTTTCATGAGCTCGATCGACTCGTCCGATAGTACTGAGCCGTGTTCAATGGACGAAACGCCGGCCCTCACCGCGGTATTGATACCCTCGGTACCGTGCGCGTGGGCGGCCACTTTCAGGCCCAGCTTCGCGGCCTCGCGCACAATGGCCTGCAGCTCTTCCAGTGAGTACTGCAAGGCGCCAACCGGTGCATTGTTGGAGAATGAGAATACGCCGCCGGTCGCGCATACTTTAATTACACGCACGCCGTGCTTGCCCTGGTAACGCACCGCCTTCATCACCTCGTCCACGCCATCGGCGATGCCCTGCCTGGGCCCCAGTTCCTGGATGCCGGGCGCGAAACCGGTAATGTCGCAATGACCACCGGTCATGGAAATATAGTGCCCGGACGGCCACATATCCGGACCGGGCACGGTGCCACGGTCGATTGCACGCATCAGGGCCACATCAGGAAAGCCCGGAAACGCGCCCGCATCACGCACCGTGGTGAAGCCCGCCTGCAGGGTCTGTTCGGCAAACTGGACCCCCATGATCGCCCAGTCGGGGGCGCTCTGAAACACCGGTGCGGTAACCCAGTCCGAAACAGCCAGCGCATGGCCTGGGCTTCCGTACAATGCTTACATAGACATAGCCTCACTGTAGCGGAAGTTGGAATCAAATGACCTGCCACGACAGGGGGGGTTGCAAGCACTTGGTTTCACGCACCGGCCTTGTCTTCCAGCTATGCATGGCGGATATCAGAGACTCTTGCGAAGAATCACGAGAAAACAGCGGCGGCTCGCGCGATCAGAAACAACCCTGCCCCGACGACGACGGCCCCGAGGGCTCGCGCGACGCGCTCACCGGCCGGTGCGAGACGTTCGACGGTGATGGCTGCTGCTACGACAGCCATCGCGCGAAGGTCCATGACCCCGATGACCAGGAGGATCGCCGTCAGACCGGCACAGCACTGGCTGCAGTGGAGGCCGAGCCGCAGGCCGTGTCGCCACGCCGTATCGGCGTCGGCTGGCAGCGTACGGCCGCGCCCGGGTGCCTCCCGGCAGCAGGCAAGGTGACGCGCCTTCCACGCGGTGAGCTGGAGCGAGCCGGCGATCAGGACGACCACACCGACCGCGATCGGTACGGCGCGCGCCAGCGCCGGCTGCTGCATCTCGACCGCCGCCAGCGCGACACCCAGCGGAAAAGCGGCCATTCCGAACACGGTCCAGACGAAGAAGTAACCCACGCCCACGAGCGCGGTCACCAGACCCAGCCGCGTCTCGCCTGTCCTGCCAACGGCCTGGCGGTAGCGCCACAGCATTGGCACCAGGGACGGCAGCATCATCGCCACCATCATCACGACCCACATGCCGAGGAACGACGCCGCGGCGCCGGGCCACGTCTGTCCGGGCATCCGCATCCACGCCATCGACATCGTCCAGCCGCCGGGCATCGGCATCTCGCCCATCGCCGACATGGACGCGCACCAGCCGATCGTCAGCGCCGCGCTGGCGGCGAAGAGCAGCGCCGAGACGCCGAAGAAGGCTCGCTGAGAAGCTCGCTCGGAATCCCGCCCGCGTCGAGGGCCGCCCACGAGCTGGTCGTTGCGGGGATCGCGATGCGACGCCTCCGGACGAAGCCGGCGCACGCTGCGCTCGCTCGGGCCGAGCGCGCCGCGCGCCACGCAGGTATCCCTG
>JACDCP010000070.1 GCA_013817465.1 Gammaproteobacteria bacterium
GGCTATGCCCTCGATTCGGACGGCACCGCGCATGACGCGGTTATCTTCTACAAGACACTAAATCAAGCCGAGCCGCGGTGAATCTGCCCTGAACATTCTCCACGCTATTGGAAACACATCGATGGTTCGACTGCGCAAGGTCGTACCACCCAGGTGTGCGGACGTCTTCGTGAAGCTCGAGTGGGAGAACCCCATCGGCAGCGTCAAAGATCGGATGGTACGCGCCGTGATTTCGCGCGCGGAGGCGGACGGTCGGCTGAAGCCCGGAGACACTGTCGTCGACTACTGGACCGACCAGCTCAACAACCAAGGTTTCACCCACGGCGGAATTGAGAGTTCGCCGAATCGCTACGCCCCTGAGGGCTTGGCGACTGAATGGGAGCACGTAACGATGAAGAGTTGGCCTGCCAGGCTGATACTGACGGTCATGATCCCTGTGACGGTGTCATCGCCTCACGCAAAAGACGCCGTCGACACGAAACCCGGCTTCGAAAATCTGCTGCGCCGGGCGATTGTCGTGAAAGACGAGCCGGCCGATCGGCACTCGCTTTCGGCACGAATGGCGCACTACAAGGTTCCGGGATTGAGCGTCGCCATTATCGAAGGCTGCAAAGTGGTGGAGGCACGAGGTTTCGGTGAGGTTGAGGTCGATGGCGTCGCAGTCCAGCCGGATACGCTGTTCCAGGCGGCGTCGATCAGCAAGCCCGTCACCGCGCTCGCGGTCCTGCGGCTGGTCGAGCAGGACAAGCTGTCGCTCGACGCCGATGTCCGCACAGGTTTGAAGACATGGATGCTGCCCGACAGTCCGTTGCTGAAAGAACACCCGGTCACGCTGCGCACGCTTCTGAGCCACAGCGCCGGCCTCAACGTGCACGGCTTTGGCGGCTATCCGGTGGGAGCGGCGCTCCCCACCACAAGCCAGATTCTCGATGGCTTTTCGCCCGCGAACTCTGAACCCATCCGGGTGCAGAGCCCCCCGGGCTCGCGATCGAGCTATTCCGGCGGCGGCTACGTCGTTACCCAGCTTCTAATGACTGATTCGACCGCCAAACCATTTCCTGAAGTCATGCGCAACCTCGTCCTTGCGCCTGTCGGAATGGCCGATAGCACGTTTGAGCAACCGCTTCCCGTCCGGCTGACGGCAAGTGCCGCGACAGGTCATCTGTTCAGCGGAAAGCCGGTCCCCGGCAAGTGGCATGTTTACCCTGAAATGGCGGCGGCCGGCCTATGGACGACCCCCCGCGATCTCGCCCGGCTGGCGATTGCGGTCATGCGCGCAAGTCAGGCCGCGCCTGACGCGATTGTCAGCAAGTCGGCGGCTGCCAGCATGCTGAACGCTCAGATTGCCGATCGCAGTCTGGGGTGGGAAGTCGATGGCGAAGGCAAGGCGCGCAGCTTCGGCCACGGCGGCGCCAACGAAGGATATGGTGCAGTGATGATTGCTTATCCCGAAACATGCCAGGGTGCAGCCGTCATGACCAACGCAGATGGAGGCAGGTTGTTAGTCAACGAAGTACTTCGCGCCATCGCTGACACCTATCATTGGGCCGATGCGATGCCGTCGGCCGAGCAGGAGAGGATCGGCGTCACGCCCGCGATCATTACGCGCTTCGCCGGCGCCTACCGGCTCAAGGACGTCACTCTCGAGATCGCCGCGGACAAAGTTGGCGGACTGACCTTGAGCTGGGAAGGGCTGACCAGCGAACCGCTGCTGGCATCGCCAAATGGCCTGTTCGCGCCCGACAGTGGCCTCGTCGTGGAAACGAAAGAAGCAGCAGCCGCCTCGGCCCAAACACTGACGCTGTATTATGTTGAGACCAACACTGGCAAATACGAAGCCGCACGGATCGCGCCCTGAGAGCATCGGTCACTCCCGGCAAATTTCCCACCGGATGAAACGGACCATCAGCCCGGCTGCCGCTGCAGGAGTGCTGGCGAATTGAGCGGCGGCTTTCCGCTGGCGCTTCAACGCCGGCCGGGCAAGCTGAGCGTCAGGAGGCAACCGGATCCAGGACTCGAGAAGGATGAGAGCGCTCGCATGGTGTGGATTCGTCGCCCCCATACTTCGGATCAGCTTGATCCTGGTGCCGGGGTTTCCCGATCCCGGCAACCATTGAGTCTGAATTCGCTGCGATAAGAGGATGCAAGCGCGATGATTGCTGCATTGGAGGCACTCCTGCGTCTGAAGGAGGGGAATGATCGTTTCGTGGCAGATCTGCGAGGCCGCGACGCATCAGGTGGACAGACGCGCCGCAACGAGCTGGCTGCAGACCAGGAGCCGTTCGCCATCGTTCTCGGATGCTCGGACTCGCGGGTGCCGGCGGAGATCGTCTTCGACCAGGGGCTCGGCGATCTGTTCGTCATCCGGGTAGCCGGCAACATCGTCGCGCCTTCTCAGGTCGGCAGCGTCGAGTTCGCGGCAGAACGATTCCGCACCCGGCTCGTCGTGGTTCTGGGCCATTCCATGTGCGGCGCCATCCTGGCGACGCTGGAAGAGCTCGAGCGCTCACGGGAGAGTCAGTCGCCGAATCTCCGTTCCATCGTCGATCGCATTCGGCCGGCCGTGGAGGGGTTAGTGTCGACCGAGCCCCGGCTGAACCGGGATGTGCTGGTGCAGTATGCAGTGCGGGCCAACATCCGCGCCTCGGCAAGCCAACTGCGCCACGGTTCGCCCGTTCTCGAGCAACTGATCGAAAAAGACGGGCTGCTCATCGTCGGTGCCGAGTATTCGCTGGACACCGGCGTCGTGGATTTCTTCGATGGCGCGCCGGCGCCGGATTGAAGCAGCAGCATTGAGGACGCGTTCTTCAGCTGCGCCGACATCGAGCTCGTGCTCTTCGCCGGATTCGATGGCAATTGCGCCGGCGTCTCGCGGCGGATTCGTCAGCACGCGCACGTCGTAACTGCCGGGCTCGAGCTCGACCGGCTCGCCGTTGACCGTGCCGCTCGCGACGACCTCTCCGTCGCGGAGCACCTGAAAGGGGACGCGCAGCGAACCGCGCATGGCGTCACTGCGCTCGGAAGCGCCGGCCTCATCGACACTGATGAAGTCATTTGCGTCGCCCGGGCCGGTCCAGGCGAATTCTATCGTGCTGCCTGCGGGCGCTGTCTCCGACGCCGTCAGGGTCGCTTCCGCCTGTCCGGGTTCCTGCGCAGCGACTGCGCTGAATAACGCGAGCAAGAAGCGCGGCCAGCGCGCGTGACGCCAATTGTCTCGCCTGCATGGTTCCGTCCTTCAGCGTAATCCCGTTTCCTGGCGGGCGATGACCAGGCGCTGGATCTCGCTCGTGCCTTCGTAGATTTCCGTGATCTTGGCGTCGCGGAAGTAACGCTCCACCGGCAGCTCCTTGCTGTAGCCCATGCCGCCGTGGATCTGCACGGCTTGGTGCGTGACCCACATCGCCGTTTCCGACGCGAACAGCTTCGCCATGCTGGCGTTGAGCGTATTGCGCCCGCCTTTCCCGGTGCGCGCTTTCGTCCAGGCGGCGCGCAGGGTCAGCAGGCGCGCGGCCTCGATGCGCATCTTCATGTCTGCAATTTTCGCCTGCGTCATCTGAAAGCTGCCGATCGGCGTGCCGAAGGCCTTGCGTTCGCGGGCGAATTCGAGGCTCGCCTCATAAGCCGCGCGTGCAATACCGACTGCCTGGGCGGCGATGCCGATGCGGCCCGAATCGAGCATGGACATCGCGATCCGGAAGCCGGTGCCTTCCTCGCCGATGCGGTGCTCAACCGGGCAGCGGTAGTCGGCCAGCTCGATCTCGCAGGTCGCGGAAGCGCGAATCCCGAGCTTCGGCTCGGCCTTGCCGCGCACGAAACCCTCCTTCTCCGTGTCGATGACGAAGGCACTGATGCCGCGTGCGCCAGCCTCCATGTCGGTGCGCGCGAACAGCAGAATGTAACGGGCGACGGGCCCTGAGGTGATCCAGGATTTCTTGCCGTTGAGGACGTAGTGGCTGCCGTCCCCGGAAAGCTCCGCGCGCGTGCGCATGTTGGCGGCGTCGGAGCCCGATTGCGGCTCCGTCAACGCGTACGCGCCGATCGCCTGGCCCGATGCGATCGGCGTGACGAACTCGTGCTTCTGAGCTTCATTGCCGTTGCGCATGATGCCGTTGCAGTAAAGAGAATTGTTGACGGAGATGATCGTGCCGTGCGCGGCGTCGGCCGCCGAGATTTCCTCCATCATGAGCGCGAAGCCGATGGCGTCGAGGCCGGCGCCGCCGTATTCCTCGGGGACTTCGACGCCCATGAAGCCGAGCTCGCCGGCCTTGGCGATGGTCGCCGATGGAAATTCACCGCTGCGATCGTGCTCTGCGGCGACGGGCACAATCTCGCTTTGCGCGAACTCGCGCGCGGCGGACTGGATCATCTGCTGGTCGTCGGTCAGTTGGAAGTCCATGGACATTCTTCGTATTGAGCGGACAGCGTATTATGGCATACGAGATGAAGACGCTGAATGCAGACCTGCCGCTCGAGGACATCCGCGCCACCCGGGAAGCGTTGGGTGAGCGCGTCGCGCTCACGCCCGTGCATCCCTGGAAGAGCCTGCGCGTCGATGAGTCTCTCGGCGCTCGCACGGAGGTCTGGCTGAAGCTCGAGCTGCTGCAGCGGACCGGCACGTTCAAGCCTCGGGGCGCGCTGTCCAATCTGCTCGCGGCTGATGAAAAAACGCTGTCGCGCGGCGTGACCGCGGTGAGCGCCGGCAATCATGCCATCGCCACTGCTTATGCCGCGCGGACACTCGGCACGAATGCCAAGGTCGTCATGATCCGCAGCGCCAATCCGTTCCGGGTCGAGCAGTGCCGCCGTTACGGCGCCGAAGTCGTGTTCGCGGAAAACGTGCACACGGCGTTCGACACCGTGCGCGAGATCGAGAGCGAGGAGGGGCGGATTTTCGTGCACCCGTTCGAAGGCGTGCGCACGACGCTCGGCACGGCGACGGTCGGCCTCGAATGGTGCGAGCAGGTGCCGGACATGGATGCCGTCATCGTGCCGATCGGGGGAGGCGGGCTCTGCGCGGGCATCGCCACGGCGGTCAAGCATCTGCAACCGGACTGCGAAGTCTTTGGCGTCGAGCCGGAGGGCGCGGACACTATGCACCGCAGCTTCGCCGCCGGCGAGGCGGTCGCTATCGACCGTGTGGACACGATTGCGGACAGCCTCGCGGCGCCGCACGCGGCGCCATTCTCGTTCGCGCTCTGTCACCGCTACGTGGATGAGCTCGTAAAGATTTCCGATGACGACATGCGTGCGGCCATGCGGCTCATCTTCGACGAGCTCAAGTTTGCCGTGGAGCCCGCCTGCGCCGCAGCCACCGCAGCGCTGTTCGGCCCGTTGCGGGAGCGACTTACAGGGCGGCGCGTGGGCGTCATCCTGTGCGGCTCGAACATCGACCTCGAGACCTTCCGGCGCCACATGAGTGAGGCGCCGCCGGCCGGCTGAAGCCGGACCTGGTTCAGGTACCGGGCACCGGCACCCGTTTGGCCGGTTGAAGGCGGCCCTACCGGAACTGTCGGTTGTAGGGCAGCACTTCCGGGACTTCGCCGTTGAGGTGGCGTGCCTTGACGTGGCGCCAGTAGTCGGCTGTCAGGATTTCACTGTGGTAGCGCAGGAACTCCTGCTTCAGCGCACTCGGGAAGCCCAGGAAAGAAATGAACTGTTCCGGGAACACGTCACTGTCGGCGACGTAGTACCATGCCTCGGCGCGCATCTCGTCCTCTGGATTCTGCGCAGCCGGGAGGTCGCGGAAATTGCAGTCCGTGACGAGGCAGAGCTCGTCGTAATCATAGAAGATCACGCGGCCATGGCGCGTGACGCCGAAGTTCTTCAGCAGCAAGTCGCCGGCGAAGATGTTGCTCATCGCGAGATCGCGAATCGCCTGCCCATAATCGAGCACTGCGAGGCGCGCTGCATCCGGCTCAGCTTCGCGCAGATACAGGTTGAGCGGCGTCAACCGCCGCTCGATGTAGACATGGCTGACGACCACGCGGTCTCCTTCGGCACGCGTCGTCTCGGCGGTGGCCGACAGCAGCTCGTCGAGCAGCCCGGGTGAAAAGCGCGATCGCTCGAACGCAAGCTGGCGGAATTCCTGCGCGTCGACGAGCCGCCCGGCGCGGTCGTGCCTGAAGACGAGCTGGTACTTGTTGATCACATCCTGTGGAAGCATGGTTTTCGGATACGCGAAACGATCGCGGATCACCTTGAAAACGACGTCGTAAGACGGCAGCGTGAACACGACCATGACCAGTCCCTTGTCGCCCGGTGCGGCTATGAACTGATCGGGTGCCGATTCCAGATGCCGCATGAGGCTTCGGTAGCGCTCGGTCTTGCCTTGTTTCGACCGGCCGAGCACCGTGTAGATCTCACTGGTCCTCTTGGCCGGCAGCAGCGATTTCAAAAATGCGACTGCGTCGCCGACGGTCTCCAGGTCGACGTGATAATAGGAGCGCGTAAAGCCGAACAGGATGCTGACCTCGGCCACTGACAGAATGACCGCGTCGACGACAATGCCGGAGTCGGAGCTCTTCAGTGCAATGACCAGCGGCGAGGTGAAATCCGCGCCGGTGATTCGACCGACCAGGTAGGCACGCGTACCCTGATAGAAGACCGGCTTGAGCAGCTCGACGCGCTCGATCGGCCCGGCCAGCCGCTGGGCGGCCTGGTAATCCTGCACTTCATCGGCAAGGTGATCGATGCTGCGCTCCACGTCCCTGTAGGGGGCCACGAACGCGAAGTCGGCGAGTACCTCGTCGAAGAGATAACGCGTCGAACCGCGATTGAAATAGACGAAACGCGGCACGGGCTTGGTGATGCGGGTCGTCGGCTCGACATCGACGGCAATGAATTCGACCTCGGAGTCGACGCCCACGGTGCCGAAGATGCGCCGCGTGACAGAGCTGAAAAACGTGCGCATGAACTCGCTGTCGACATAAGCTTCGATGATGTGCGCGTATTGGTCCCTGATGTCGATCCAGAGACCGCGATCTTTGTGGCGGTCGCCGAGCTCGTGCCGGATCGTTTGCACGGCCGCCTGCACAGCCTTCTCATAGAGCTCGATACGCTCGACGGTGTCGCGCTGGCCGCCGATCCAGTCACGGTGCTCGAAGCGCCAGCGCGCACGCTGCGTGATGGAGCGGAAATCCGCGTTGTAGCGGTGAAAGCCCTCGAGGATTTCGCGGGCGCAGTCGCTCGCCTGTGGAGCAGAATTCATTCGACTGACGGCGTCCGGCCGGTTGCAACCACAGCCGGAGCGACAGAGGCCGGCCGGGCGAGGTTCATTACATATTCGCGATCAGGGCGTCAGCGAACTCGCTCGTCTTGACCTCGGTGGCATCGTCCATGAGACGTGCGAAGTCGTAGGTCACGGTCCCGCTGACGATGGTCGCATCCATGGCTTCGAGGATCCGATCGGCGGCCTCGCCCCAGCCGAGATGGCGCAGCATCAGCTCGCCGGACAAGATCAGCGAGCCGGGATTGACCTTGTTCTGGCCGGCGTACTTCGGCGCTGTGCCATGGGTCGCTTCGAAAACCGCGTGTCCCGATTCGTAGTTGATGTTCCCGCCGGGCGCGATGCCGATGCCGCCGACCTGCGCAGCAAGCGCGTCGGAGAGATAGTCGCCATTGAGGTTCATCGTCGCGATGACATCGAACTCGGTCGGCCGCGTAAGCACCTGCTGCAGCGTGATGTCCGCGATGACGTCCTTGATGAGTATCCGGCCGGATTCGAGCGCTTTCTTCTGCTCGGCATTGGCCGCGTCTTCGCCCTGATCCGCCTTCGTCTGCTCCCAGCGGTTCCAGCTATAGGTTTCGCCGGAGAACTCCTGCTCGGCGAGCGCGTAGCCCCAGTTGCGGAATGCGCCTTCCGTGAACTTCATGATGTTGCCCTTGTGCACGAAGGTCACGCTGCGCCGGTGATTGTCGATCGCATAGCGGATGGCTGCGCGCACCAGCCGCTCGGTGCCCTCGCGCGAGACCGGCTTGATGCCGATGCCGGAGCTGTCCGGAAAACGGATCTTGTTGTACTCGCGCGGAAACTGCTCCCTGAACAGCTCAAGGAAGCGGCGATTGTCCACTGAGCCTTCGGCGAATTCGATGCCCGCGTAGATGTCCTCGGTATTTTCGCGGAAGATCACCATGTCGACCAGCTCGGGTTTCTTCACCGGCGAGGGCACGCCGCGGAACCAGCGTACAGGACGCAGGCACACATACAGGTCGAGCATCTGTCGCAGCGCGACGTTGAGCGAGCGGATGCCGCCGCCGATCGGCGTGGTCAGCGGCCCCTTGATGGAGACCAGATACTCGCGGCAGGCCGCCACCGTCTCGTCCGGCAACCAGGTATTGAACAGCTCGTTGGATTTCTGCCCCGCATATACTTCCATCCAGTGGATGCGCCGCCTGCCGGCGTAGGCTTTTTCGACGGCAGCATCCAGCACGCGCACCGCAGCGCGCCAGATGTCCGGCCCCGTGCCATCGCCCTCGATGAACGGAACGATCGGATTATCCGGCACATCGAGCACTCCCTTCTCGATGCCGATCTTCCGGCCGCCAGATGGCGGCGTGGGGCTGGGCTTGGTCATTCTGAGCTCCGCTTTGCTGCAGGCGGGTTTCAACCCGCCGTTTTTGTCAGCAGGACATGAAGAGGCGGACTGAAGTCCGCCCTGCAACCGCCCTGCGGGCGCGGCAAGCATAGCAGGATTGATCGGCGGATCAGAGTCGGCGCGCCGCCATTTTTCAGACCACGTCGTTGTTGAGGAAGCTCTGGATGCCCTTGCGGTATGCGCGGCCCGACGTGAAGGTCGCGCCGTTGTTCAGCTTGAAGCGGAAGCAGCCGTTGAACCAGTGCTGGATTTCCTCGACCCGCTCCATGTTGATCAGCACGGAGCGATGGATGCGCAGGAATAGCGCGGGGTCGAGCTTTTTCTCGAGTGTCTTGAGTGGCGTGTGCAGCTCGTGGCGCGCGTTCCCGGCATGCAGATCGACGTAATTCCGCCGCGCTTCGATGCAATCGATATGCGTGATATCGATGAAGCTCGTGCGCTGACCCTGGCGGATCGCGACGCGTTGCAGATACCGCGCAGGGGAGACGGGGTTGCGCAGCTCGGTTAGCGACTGAAGCGCTCCGAGAAGCTGGGTGCGAAGCGTCCCGGGCGCCGCCGCCGACATGCGCCGGCGTACCCGTGCGAGCGAATGGTCGAAGCGGCTCTTGTCGAATGGCTTGAGCAGAAAATCCACTGCCTCGAATTCGTATGCGCCGAGCGCATAGTCGTCGTGCGCGGTCGTGAACACGATGTACGGCAGCGTGTCTCGTCCCAGTCGGGCGAGCACGTCAAAACCGCTCATCCCCTGCATCTCGATGTCCAGAAAGACGAGCTGCGGGTGCTCGTGTTCGATGGTATGTACCGCGGACAAGCCGTCACCGCACTCGGCAATGATTTCGAGATCGGGCTGCTGGGCGCAGAATCTGCGCAGGCCGGCGCGCGCCAGCGGCTCATCGTCGACGATCAGTGTGCGGATCGGGCTCGAGCTGACCGGCTCGGGAGCGGGCGCGAGGGTCACGTGTCTGTCTCGAATGGAATCTCGATTTCGGCAAGGTAGGCGCCGCTCCCGATCCGGGCGGCGGACAGGTCGTAGTTATCGCCATACAAGGCGAACAGCCGGGCGCGAGTGTTTTCGTGGCCTATCCCTCCAAGCCCGCGCCGCTTCGGCGACTTTCCGTCGTTCCGGCACGTATTTCGCACGCTCAGCAGCACGCGGTCGCCGCGCCGCTCGACGCTGATCTCGATACGGATACCGGCCGACGCAGTCTCCGGTGCTCCATGCAGCAGGGCGTTTTCAACCAGCGGCTGCAGGAGCATGGCAGGGACCAGGACGTAACCCAGGCCCGCCGGATCGTATACATCGAGCCGCAGTCGATCGGCGAAGCGAAGCTGCTCGATGTCGACATATTCACGGACGAAGGACAATTCCTTGTCGAGCCTCACTTTATCGGCGTCGCTCTCGCGCAGGACCCGGCGCAGGTAATCGCCCAGCCGTACGAGCATCTGTTCGGCCACGGCCGGCTGCTGATCGATGAGCAGCGTCACCCCGTGCAGGCTGTTGAAGAGAAAATGCGGGTTGAGCTCGAGGCGCAGCGTACGCAGGCGGCTGCGCAGCCATTCCTTTCGGTCCGCCTCCGCGCCCGCGTAGTAGTCGAAAAAATGTACCACGGCGACAGTGCTGAAGAAAATGAAGAAGCTGCGGTAGTAGCGTGTGATCAACGGCTGCTCGGCCTGTGCAGCCAGCGTCTGCGCGATTTCGCGCGCGAAGCCGACAGGCGAGACGCCCGCAAACGGCCACCAGATCAGCGCCATGAAGATGGCGGCCGCGATCTCGACGGCGAGCAGCGTGCCGAAGCAGAGCACGAGATATGCGCTGACGAGCAACGGCGCCGGCCGCCGGCCGAGATGGCCGCGCACGATGATCAGGTAAAGCCCGAGGCCGACGAGGGTCCAGGCCAGGTAATAGCCCGCCCAATAGCTCGTCGCGTCGAGCAGCGGCACCTCGGTGTCGCGCGACCAGTAATACCAGACGCTGTCGAGGAGGCTGAGCGCGAACAGCAGCATCCAGACCGGGAGGCTCAGCAGGAAAAATGTCTTCCACGCCGCGGCGGAACGGAGCTGCATGGCGCCTACACTCCGCTTTGAAGGTAACGGTATGAGGGCTGCTCCGCGGCGGATTCGCAGCGGGGAAACAAAGCGCCAACCTCTCTCCCAGCGCAGAGGATCTTGCCGCATTGCAGCCCTCATACCGTTGCCTGGTCGCAACATCGGATGGCATCGGTACTCGCCGATGCGTCCGACTCCTCTCCTGTGACGCTGGCGGGGCGAAAAGGTTTAAACCGGTTGGGCTTCGCTGTGCCCATCCGGCGGGGCGCAGTCCTTTGCGCCCCGCTTTTGTCGCGGTCTCGCTACAGATCCTGCTCGTAGCGGATGAAGGGCACCCGGCCGAACACGTCGTGCAGCTGCTCGGAGTAGTTCGGATTGCCGATCTGCAGATCAGTGGGCGGATCGCGGTCGAACAGGTTACGAGCGCCTAGCGTGACCTTGCCGTTCCAGGGCGTCGCCCAGCCGACACTCGCGTCAACGGTCGTCCAGGACGAGAGCATCACGTAGCCGGCCTGATCGGGGTCGAAGTTCTCCGTGTCCGAGACGAAGTTGCCGATGATTGCAGCCGAGAAGTCGCCGCGCGACCAGCCCAGGCTCAACGCAGACCGGATGTCCGGGTCGAAGGTGCCCTGCAGGCGGCGGAAGCCCAGGCCGTCGCCCTGGTCGGCCACGTACTTGGTCACCTTGCTGACCTGAAGCTGGGTCTGGAAGTCGCCGATCGCGCCGAGCGAGAACCCGTAGCGGACATCGACGTCGTAGCCGTTGGTCTCCGTGCCGGCAATGTTCTGGTTGTTCGCAAAAATCACGAACACATTACCGTTCGGCAGACGCTGGACCAGATCCGAACCGCCCATCGCAAACTCCGCGTCCAGGATGGCCTGCAGCGGCAGCGTGCTGATCTGGTCCTCGATCTCGATCTGGTAGTAATCGATGCTCAGCGACAGATCGTCGAGTGGATTCCACACCACGCCGACGTTGGCGCTTTCCGACAGCTCCGCATCGAGCGCGGTGTTGCCGCCCCCGAAGTTCTGGTACTGCACGGTGAGGCAAGGATGTCCCGGCGGAAGCTGATCCGTCGGCACGTCCGCCTGCCCCGAGTTCTGGCATTGGGTGGTGTCGACCGCCGCGTCGAAGCTTTGCACCGGCGCGCTGTAGAGCTGGCTCATGCTCGGTGCACGGAAGCCCTCGCCATAGCTCGCCCGGAGCAGGATGCTGTCGATCGGCCGGAAGCCGACGGCCACCTTCGGGTTGAAC
>JACDCP010000285.1:0-1723 GCA_013817465.1 Gammaproteobacteria bacterium
TCGCCACGCTGACCACCGCAGCCACCGGTCCGATCGCATTGGCGACGTCGTTGGAGCCGTGCGCAAACGCCATCGAGCAGGCGGTGACCACCATGAGCACGCCGAATACGCGCTCCACGGTATAGAAATGAAATTTCTTGTCGGCCTTCCTGTCGATCTGTATGCGGCCGATGAAGAACTTGCCGATCAGCGCGATGAGCAGGCCGATTGCAGCGGCAAGCGAGTAGGATTCGCCCGTCCCGAGCTCGAGGCCGATGTGCTTCAGTCCCTTGAAGAGAGTGACCAGCGTGATCGCGAAGCCGGCGATGAACATATACACGGGCACATAGCGGCGGGCCCGCGCGAGCGGATCGGGGTGCACCAGGATCAACAGGCGCACGCTGGTGAATATGAGGAAGGCGATGACGCCCGCTATGAGCGGCGACACCACCCAGCTCATGACGATCGTCGCAACCTGCGACCATTGCACGCTGCCGACACCGACACCGACGGCCGCGAAGCCGACGATCGCGCCGACGATCGAATGCGTCGTGGATACCGGCCAGCCGCGCTGCGAGGCGATCAGCAGCCAGATGCCGGCTGCGAGCAGCGATGAAAGCATGCCGAGCACGAGCAGCTCAGGGGCATCGCTGAAGTATTGCGTATCGACAATGCCGTTGCGGATCGTCGACGTGACTTCACCGCCGGCCAGCACGGCGCCGGCGAACTCGAACACGGCCGCGACCAGAATGGCCTGGCGGATGGTCAATGCGCGCGAACCGACCGAAGTGGCCATCGCATTGGCAACATCGTTCGCGCCGATGCCCCAGGCCATGAACAAGCCGAACAAGGCGGCAAGGATCAGATAGACGGTCAGATGTTCCATCAGAGCCTATCCCATGATTCCGCGCCGCCGCGGGCTTCGTCGCGCAATCGACGAGCCCGTGGTATCAATGGGCCGGTCAATAGGTCAGCAAAAGCTCGAGGCGACGGCCGACGCGCTGCGCCATGTCCGCCATTTCACCTGTCAGCTCGATGATCCGATACAGGAACATCACTTCGACAGGCGGGAGATGTTTCTCGATTTTATACAGTTCGGCGCGTATTTCGCTCTGCATGCGATCGGTGTCACCCTCGATGCGGGAAAGCTCCTCGATGAGCGATTCCACGAGGCGAGCCTCTGCGCCGCGAAAGCCGGTTTCGTACAGCTCATCGAGCTCACGCACGCTTTTGCGCGCATGTTTCGCCGCGTCGACGTTACGCGCTACGTAAGCGAGGAACAGCTCCGCAATTTCCGGCGGCAGCCGGATGCGCCGCCCGACGACGAGACCGGAGACATCCTTCGCGCAGTTCGCGATCTTGTCCTGCACCAGCACCAGCTCGAGCAGGTCGCTGCGTGCGACAGGCATCAGCAGGCGCTTCGGCAGTTTGCCGCGCACGGCCTGCTTGAGCTCGTCGGCCTCGTGCTCGAGGTCGGTGATGCGCTGGCGCACCTCGTCGACACGCGGCCAGTCATCTTCGATGACTGCCTCGAACAACGCGATCAGTTGCTTGGCGCACTGATAAACGCGGTCCATGTGCGCCTGCAGGGGCGCCACCGGAGACGAGCCGAAAATCCTCGAAAGATAGCTGGTCATGCTGCCCACTTCAGCTTTGCAGCCACCCGGCGGCTCGTTCCGCATAGTAGGTCAGGATCGCATTCGCGCCGGCCCGCTTGATGGCCAGAAGAGTCTCCAGCGCCGCG
>JACDCP010000285.1:1733-3503 GCA_013817465.1 Gammaproteobacteria bacterium
GCGGCCGCAGCCTCGAGCATGGCGTATTCGCCGCTGACCTGATAGGCGAAAGTCGGAACGCCGAGCTCATGCCGGATCCGGTGCACGATATCGAGACAGGGCAGCGCCGGTTTGACCATGACGAGATCTGCGCCTTCGTGGATGTCGAGCGCGGCTTCGCGCAGCGCTTCGTCACTGTTCGCCGGGTCCAGTTGATAGCTCAGCTTGTTGCCTCCGCCCAGGGCTGCCGCGGAACCGACTGCCTCCCGGAAGGGTCCATAGAATCGCGATGCATACTTGGCCGAATAAGCGAGGATACGCACATTGACGAAACCGGCAGACTCGAGCGAGCTGCGGATCGCGCCGACGCGGCCGTCCATCATGTCCGACGGGGCGACGATATCCGCGCCCGCTTCGGCGTGCGACAAGGCTTGGCGCGCGAGCACCTCGACGGTGGCATCATTGACGACATCGCCGTCGCTGCCCAGCAAGCCGTCCTGACCGTGTGCCGTGTAAGGATCGAGCGCGACGTCCGTGATCACCCCCAGCTCCGGCAACTCGGCTTTCAACGCGCGCACGGCACGCTGGACGAGCCCTTCCGGATTGCAGGCTTCGCGGCCATCCGGCGATTTGAGCCGCGCATCGATGACCGGGAAGAGGGCCACCGCCGGAACGCCGAGCTGCGTCAGGTCGCGCGCCTTGCGCAGCAGCTCGTCCATGCTGAGACGCTCCACCCCCGGCATCGGGTCCACGGCGACGCGCCGCTTTTTACCTTCCGCGACGAATAACGGGCAGATGAGATCGTCGACGGACAAGCTATACTCGCGCACGAGTCGCCGCGAGAAGTCGTCGCGCCTCAGTCGGCGCATGCGGGTTGCCGGATAGGCGCCGGGCGGGAAGGCATAGAAGCCGGGCATCCGGATTCCCTGAATCATCGTAGAATGGGATGCCGATTCTCGCCGATTGCGGCGGCGCTGACAAAAAAAGATGTAATAGATCGCCATCCGGAACGGTCGTTCCCCATGCACGAGCAGGAAACGGAGCAAGTCAGGCGGCAACGCTACGAGGCCCTCATCGGGCCGCTGCGCACGGATCTGTTCCGCTACGCGTTCTGGCTCGGCCGTGATCGCGGATTGGCGGAGGACGTGGTGCAGGAGGCAATGCTTCGAGCCTGGCGGTCGCTGGACGATCTCCAGGATCGGAGCGCCGCGAAGCAGTGGCTGCTGACTATCGTAAGGCGCGAGCACGCGAGGCACTTCGAGCGCAAGCGACTCGAGATGACGGACATCGATGATCTTTCGCCAGCCGATCAGAGGAAGCTTGCAGACAGTCACTCCGCCGACGTCGAGGACCTTCGGCGCGCGATCTTCCGGCTGGACGACAACTATCGTGAGCCGCTGGTGCTGCAGGTGCTGATGGGTTACTCGACCGGGGAAATCGCGAAGATGATGAACATCGAGCAGGGCGCAGTGCTGACACGGCTGTACCGCGCACGCAAGAAGCTCAGGAGCGAATTCCAGAAGTCGCACCGCAAACGCCGGGCCATATGACACCCTTGAGCACAAAACCCGAAGCATGAACTGTCTGGAGTTCCGCCGCCGCTGTGGCGCAGAGCCCGGTCGTCCGGCTGCCGAAATCGAAGAGCATGTTCGCGAATGCAGCGGCTGCGCGGCGTTTGCGGCCGAGTTGCGCGCTCTGGATGGGCTGATCCTGGAGGCGCTGCGCATCGACGCACGCGACGAAGAGCGCAAAATGCCGGCCGCCCGGGAGCCTCGTCCCGCCGCGATGCGC
>JACDCP010000071.1 GCA_013817465.1 Gammaproteobacteria bacterium
TCAGCCGCCAGTATGCGCCGGCGGAGTTCGTCAAGCAGGTCAAGGTCAGCTTCGAAGGCGAGGCAATATTCCAGGCCGAGACCAGCTTCGCGGTCAGCGAGAATCCCAGCTTTCGCTTCTATTTCGTGCCGCAGCGCGAAGGGACGCTCACCGCCGAAGTGGTCGATACCGAAGGCAGGCATTTCAGCGAGAGCTATCAGGTGTCGCCGGTGACCGGCACGGTTGCTGCCGGCAATTAGCCGGCTTGTCGGCGGAGGGGCCGTGTCGGACCGCTGTCGAAAATCAGTCCTGCTTTCGCTGCTGCTGCTGAGCGGTCCATCCAGCTTGGCGCAGTCCGCCGGCAACGACCCACCGGCTCCCGGTACCCACGTCTGGGTGGGAGCCCATCGGCTGCATCTCGATTGCCAGGGCACGGGCGCGCCAACAGTCGTGCTCGACTCCGGTCTCGGCGGCAACTCGCTCGACTGGTCGCTGGTTCAACCGGAAGTGGCGGCGTTTACGCGTGCCTGCGCCTACGACCGGGCCGGTTATGCATGGAGCGATCCGGGTCCGATGCCGCGCGACGACGTGAGTATCGTCAAAGATCTGGAGCACCTTCTCGGCAATGGCAGCGTCGCGGCGCCCTATGTGCTCGTCGGCCATTCCCTCGGCGGGTTGATCGTGCAGGTCTATGCCCGGCAGAACCCGCAGAAAATCGCCGGGCTGGTGCTCGTCGATGCCACGCATGAAGACCAGTTCCGTCGCCTCGAGGATGCGGCAACGCCGCCGGGCAAGGCGCGTCGGACGCACGTTGTGGTACACGACTCGTACCACGTGCCCGAGGGACTGCCGGACGAAGTCAGAGGGCTGGCCGATGCATTTTCGGCCCGGGCGCAGTCGATAATCGCGTCACGCAGCGAGTTGAGTTATCTGCGAAGAAGAACGCGGTTGGCCGCATCAGGCGGCATGCTGCCGGACGTGCCGCTGGTCGTCATTTCGCATCATGTGATCGCCCCCGGCGCGCCCACGCGGGACAGCAGATGGGCGGAAATGTGGATGGAGATGCAGCGCGATCTGGCGACCCGGGCGCCCCGATCGAAGCACGTGATCGCCCGGACCGGGGACCACTATGTGCATGTCCGCGAGCCACAGATCGTCATCGATGCTGTGCGCGGCATCGTGGAGCAGCACCGGGTCGAACGGTTTCAGGGAGGCGGCGTCGCTACCCGCCCGAGATACTGACGCAATTCCGCCAGACTTGCGGACCCGAAAAGAATCAGCAGACACAGGAAGCACAACAGGGCGGGGATCCAGGCCAGGTTGGTCAGAACGGGTTCCTGGCTGGCGATTCGGGGATGCAGCAGACTACGCGCGAATGCTGCGCGTGTCGTCACAGGTAGATAATCGAGCCCGGTGTCGGCGGCGAGCTGGTGCAGATAGTTCTCGCGCAGCGATGACAGATGCTCGGTGCCGCGGGCGATGCGCTCCTGCACATCGGACGGGTCGATACCCACCATCGCCTCCCCGCCTTCCGTAGAGGGTCGACCGAGACTGTACCGGTCCACTTGCAGCACATCATCGTGCCCCCAGTAGCCGATCACCTGGTCATCTTCATCGAGGTACGGGATAGGCGCAGGCACGGCGCCGCCGATGCCGGCAATCAGACCGGGTATCTCACCGGGCCGGCCGCGGAATTTTGGCCGGAATGTGTTATTGACCGGCGGTGCCTCATGGCCGTCGGTCATAAACACGAGATGCGGGCGCCGGGCACCACCGTCGCCGGCGAGCGATCCGAGCGTTTTGACGGTTTCGATGCCGGAGTAAAGACCCTTCGCGACCTCACTGCGGGCAGCCCATGTCATGCGCCAATCTATCCTGTCGAGCATCGTCGAGATGACGAGATAGTTATCGCAGACCTCCACCGGCGCGAATAACAGGAACGTGCGATGCTCGGTGAATATGGCCAATCCGGCCCGGGATCCGCAGGGCATTTCCCGCAGCGCTTCGCTCACGAGCTGCCGGGCGAAGGCGAGCCGTCTGAGCCTGGTGCCGTTTGCGCCTGCGTCGGCGACATTCATGCTTCCCGTAATGTCCAGGACAAACACAAAATCGTAAACGTTTCTGCGGAGACTGAGCGTGGGATTGTTCAATGAAACGACGAGCAGCACGGTCGCAAGCAGCATCAGGGACAACCGTCCGCCCGGAATGGAAATCCATTTTCGAGGCATTTTCATGGGAGCGGTTCGCGAACCTGAATACCAGCGGCGGCGCGTGGGTTGTGCTCGGGATTGCGTTCTTCAGCAACCTCGGCCAGATCTGTCTCCGGAGCGATCGTCAGCGCCAGTTCCAGATTGAATTTTGCATTCCAGTCACCGCTGTCTGCGCGCAACAACTCGCGATAGTTCTGCTTGGCAAGCTCGATGAGCGGAAAAGCCAGATCGTCAGCCTGGTTTTCCCTGAGCAGCAGTGCGCGACGGAGATACAGATTGGCCAGATTGAATTTGATGTCGGCCTGCAGTGGATTGTCGGCCGGGACCTCGATGGCGGCGTAGGCTTTCAGCGCGACCTCAAAATCGGCCCGCTGTTGCAATGCATAGGCACGGGCGAACTGCAGACTCGGATCGGTGAGATTCACGGCGTCGCCTGCCTGGATACGCACCAGGGCACGATTCAGTTGTGTCGCCCTCAGCAGATGATAACCGTCGTAGATCGCCGCCCCGATGACAACGACGGCCAGCCAACCGATCAGCTTGCCACCCGTCAGCCAGCCCATCTTCTCTTCCCCAGAAGTTCGACGAGCAGAAGCGCGGACAGAAGCGCCAGGCTCACGGCAAAACACAATCGGGCTACGTCTCTACGCGGTACCAGATCAAGCGAGCGGATGGGCAGGCTCTGCAGCCGATTGACCTCGGCGATCGCGGTAGCGAGCGCATCGGGATCCTCCGCGTCAAACATCCGATAAGGCGTTTCGAGTGTGTTGAAGAAAGCATGCAGTGTGCGTGCCGGCGCTGTCTCGTCCCACTCCCTGCGTGCTGCCGCCGCGCCGATATCCGGACTGTTGCGGGAGCTGATGTAGATCCAGTACAGAGCGACGCGATTGCGCTGCAACAGTCCGGCGATATGCTCGCGTGTCGCCAGATCTAGCCTTGCCCCACCATCAGATATCAGCAATGCGAGGCGCGACCCCGTGTACGGTTGTTCATCGAACAGTTTCGTCGCTGCAATGATGCCGCTGCCCACATCGGTATCCGTCAGCCCCCGGCCGACGTTGCCCGCTGTTATCGCCGCCTGAATGGCATCGGTTTTGTCGGTCAGGGGCAGCACCTGGATGGGTTGCGCACTGAACACCAGCAAGGCGTACTGGTCGCTGCGCCGGGCGGCAACGAATTGTGAAAGGACACGGCGTGCCACGGCGCCTTTGGATTCGAAATTCCGTGCCTCGAGGAGATTATCGAACGGCTGTCCGCCGAACGGCTGATCCATGCTCCGGCTGCGATCCAGAAGCAGGACAATCTGGGCGCCTTCGCCGATACGCTCAACCTGGCTCGCTGGCAGGAATGGCCCGCTCAATCCCAACAGCAGTGACGCGATCAGCCCTGCCGAGATGAGACGCAGGGCGACTTCCAGACTGTCGGACACCCGGTCTTCGGGCATCAGCATGAGGGCCGGATAACGAATGGTCGCGTTCGGGCGTGCGAGCAACGGCACGAGACAAAGCGGCAACAGCAGCAGCACCCAGGCATGATCGATTTCCAGATGCATGGCCGGAGTCAGGGCCCGAGCCTGAGCGTGCTCCTTTCGATTCGACTGCACTGCCGGCACAGAAACAGCAAGGCAGGCAGGGAACTGTCCGGCGGCACGACACCGTCCGCGTCCGAAAAGAACACTTTCCGCGACGCCGCGAATACTCGGGCAAACTCGGCGCGAAGATGGCCAAACCTTGGATGAGCCTCGAGAAACTCGTCGAGGTTTGCCGCAAAGACAACGCGTCCGGCCGTTTCGTTGACGGCCTGATGCACGATTCTCAAGCCGGCTGCGTATTGTCCCGGCGTGTTCTTGCCGCGTTGCGATCGCTTCAATTCGCGGACAGCCGTGGCAAACGGCAACTTGCCGGCTGCGAATACGGGCATGAGCCAGCGCCGGGCAGCACCGTACGCCAGCAACGAAAGCAGTCCCGAAACTAGCCATGAAAAGCGACGCTTTCGCTCTTCGACGGGAATCGGGGCCGGCGCACGATCCGGCTGCAGGGGCGAAAGCCCGGACGAATCCGGGCCGGCGTCGGGCGTGAGCGGTGTCACGGTAACCTGCAGTGCGGGCACCAGAGTCGTCAGGGGCTGCGTGTCGTCGGTGAAACCGAGATTGAGCTGGGGGAGGGTGACTGTTTCGAGCTGGCGCGGGGCATTGAGTATCTGGTAGGTGAAGACAAGGCGATAACGGCGGCCGTCTTCGATCGATTCAGTACGGATCTCCGGCGGAGCCAGCTCCAGCCAACGATTCAGCCGCCCGGACTTCGGCAGGCTGGCATTTTCCAGATGGTATTCGGCGCGCAAGCTCAGATGCACTTCACGGCGTAACGTGTCGCCGATGGCGTAACCGAAGGTGCGTGGCTCGACGACCTCCAGAGACAGAATCGCCTGGGCCTGCGCCGCCGCGGGCCAGACCAGCAATACGGCCAGAATGACTGCCGCGGGGGTTAGCAGGCTGTTGAAAAACTCTGTTTTAAACATCCTGTTAGGCCACCGGATTTGCTAAAACAAGTCACATCGCTCACTACAACGCACTGTGGACCGGCACACAGGGGCATAACGCTTGAGGGTCAGCCGTAGAAATGTCGGGTCACCGCGTCCGCATCAAACCGGTTCTCGAGGAACAGCGGTTTCAGGCCGAAGCTCGAGAAGCAGTCGGTCAGGATTTTTGCCCGGCGAGCTACCGATTTCCGCAGCCGTTTGGCCAGCGACGGCCGCAGCAGCAGTGTCCGTCGGGCGCCGGTCTCCGGATCGATTATCCGTGCTACGCCGAATTGCGGTGCCAGCGCTTCGGCACCATCCCGCAGGACGACGGGTACGACGGCGTGCGTCGCGAGAGTCGCCAGCAGCTCGCGCAGCAAGGCCAGCGCAAAGTGAAAATCCGAAACCAGGAAAACCAGGGCACGTGCTGCTGGCATTTGTTCGGCGGCCTGCAGAAGACCCAGCGAATTCCGCCCGGCAGGCACCAGTTGGCGCAAGTTTGCCGCCATGGCTGCGCCTGCCGTCTTTGACCTGGTCAGCGGCTGAGCAAGGTCCGGGCGAATATCGCTGTCACAACCGGCAAAGGCGAACAAATCTCCGTTTCGATAAGCCGACCAGGCCAGGGATTCGGTGAAATCCGCCAGTACATCCATTTTCCGGCACTGACCCTCGACGCCCATCGAAGCGGACACATCCGCGAGCACCCGGACCGGTATTGCGCTGCGTTGCCCGTAGACACGCACCATGATCTGGCCGAACGGGTCACGCAGGCTGGCGGCGACATCGAAGCGGCGCGGATCGGGCGCTCTGAGAAGTGTCGCGTGACCGCGAAACTCCATTCCGCCCCCGCGCTGGGTTCCCGGATGCGCGCCAGGCTGGGCGCCCCGGGCAGGCCACGGAATTCGATAGTGAAATGCTTCAATGTTCATTGTTGGAGCCGATCGAAAAGCGTCCGTGGACACGCCGGGACGAGCCGACAGTCGCGCGTCAGGCGGCTCGAGTAAGCTCAGGGCGCAGCCACCCTGCTCAGCACCTGACTGAGGAACTCGCCGACGAGCTCGGAGCGGCGCAATTCATAGACGGGCTTCAGGAAAACGCGATGTGCGATGGCCGCAAGGAAAACCTGATGAATATCCTCAGGAGCCACCGCGTTGCGGCCCCGAAGCCAGGCAGCGATCCGTGCGGCCCGTAACAGCAGGCTCATCCCGCGCGGACTGACTCCGGCTTGAACAAACCGTTCGATATCCACGTCACTGATCCGGACGCCGAAGGCGCCCGGCACCGACGTCGCACGACAAAGGTCCAGCGCGTAGGTCTGTAGAGTGGCGGTGGCTTGAACGTGGCTTTGCACGCTCGCAGCCACGTCGTTGAGCTGTTCATAAGCCACGAGCCCGTGCGGTAACCGTTCCAGCAGCGCGTCGACGTCGTGAAAACGGGTTTCGACCATGAGTCGGCGCTGCAATTCCGGATCGGCCGGCGCCCGGATCTCGAGCTCCATCAGAAAACGATCACGAGCCGCCGCCGGAATCTCGAAAGTCTCCTCTTTTTCGACCCTGTTTCGATCCGCATAGACCTGCAAATGCGGGAAGCGATATTCGCGATCGAAGGCGGTAACGCTGCGCTCGGCCATCACGCGCAGCAGCAGGGAATGCATCTGCGGGCGGGCCCGGTTGACCTCATTGAAAAAAAAGGTCGACAGCGCTGCACCGTGTTTCAGCAAAGGTCCGGGCGCCACCCGGGGTTTGCCCTGTTCGTCGACGAAGGTGTGATAGATCAAGTCGCTGGGCATGAGATCGATGGTGCCCTCGACCCGTTCGTAACCGCCGCCGATGAGGCGGGCGAGGCAACGCAGCATAGTGGTCTTGCCGACGCCCACGTCCCCCTCCAGCAATACGTGGCCACGCCCAAATACGGCAATAACGAGCAGCCGAGCGACTTCTTCCTGTCCAAGGACAGTCGAATTGATCTCGCTCTCGAGCTTCAGGGCGGCGGATCGCCAGGCGCCGAGATCAGAATCCGGCCGGACGATCCCCCGCGTGCTCACCGGGGTTTCAAGCAAAAACACAGCTCCCGCATACAGTCTGCGGTGATTCTGGGCGATTTGGCCGGGGGCGTCCATGATTGCGGGAGAACGAAAGGGCTGTCATCGGGCTGAAGTCCTGCTAGTATTATGTGAATCAAGAACGACTCTAAATCAATAAGATGAGCTGCAAACGGAATCTGACATGAGGCCCGGCTCGTGGATTCTGGCCTTGGCTGCGTTTTTGCCGCTCCTCGGCCAGGCGAATGACTTCCCGACACAGGCGCGTGTCGAATATGTGCTGCGCTGCATGGACTACCATGGGGAGCGGGTGTACGAGGTGCTGTATTCCTGTGTCTGCAGTATCGACCGGATCGCCACCAGGTTCAGCTATGAGGATTACGTGAAAGCGGAAGTCCTTGCCCAGCTGCGATCCACGGCGGGGGAACGGGGCGGCGTGTTTCGCGACCCCGAGGGAGCGGAACAGTTGGCCAGGAAGTACGTCGAGGTCACCGAAGCCGCCGAAGAATCCTGTTTCAGTTCTCCCGAGCCGCCATGAAGGCGTTTGTTTATCAGTGACAAGTTGATGTGCTCGCCGCCGCTGGCAAACGCTGCGGCAATTGGGTTTCGACAATAACGAGGAGAGGAAAATGACGAGACGTTTGTGGACCACCGTCGGCATCGCAGCGGCGCTCATGGCGCCGGCGTTGTCGACGGCAAATTCGGAGCTCATGAAGCTCATGGACAATCCCGACAACTGGGCGATCTGGGGTGGTAATTATGCGGGGCAACGTTACAGCGAACTGGATGAGATCAACGCAAAGAATGTAGGCGATCTGCAGGTTGCATGGACATTCTCGACCGGCGTGCTGCGCGGTCACGAAGGAGGTCCGCTGGTCATCGGCGATACGCTATACATACACACGCCGTTTCCCAACAAGGTGTTCGCCATCAATCAGAAGGATCAGAGCATCATCTGGCGATACGTCCCGACTCAGGATGCCGAGGAAACGATACCGGTGATGTGTTGCGACACCGTCTATCGCGGCCTTGCCTATGGTGACGGCAAGATCTTCCTGCAGCAGGCGGACACGCATCTTGTTGCGCTGGATGCCAAGACCGGCAAGGAAATCTGGAAGATCAAGAACGGCGACGCGAAGAAAGGTGAGACCAACACCAACGCGCCGGTCGTCATTAAAGACAAGGTGCTGACCGGCATCAGCGGTGGGGAATTCGGTGTGCAGGGTTTCGTCGCCGCCTACAACACCAAGGACGGCAAACTGGCGTGGAAGGGCTACAGCGTCGGACCGGATGACAAGACGTTGATTGACCCCAAGAAAACCACGCACCTGGGCAAACCGGTGGGCGCCGATTCCAGTATCAAAACCTGGGAAGGCGACCAGTGGAAGATCGGTGGTGGCACGACCTGGGGCTGGTACTCGTATGATCCCGAGCTCAATCTGGTCTACTACGGGTCGGGCAATCCCGGCACGTGGAATCCGGTGGTGCGGCCGGGCGACAACCGCTGGTCGATGACCATTTTTGCCCGGGATGTCGATACGGGCAAGGCCAAGTGGCTGTACCAGATGACGCCTCACGACGAGTGGGACTACGACGGCGTCAACGAGATGATTCTTGCCGATCTCGAAATGGATGGCGAGATGCGCAATGTGCTCGTGCATTTCGACCGCAACGGATTCGGCTATACCCTGGATCGGGAAACCGGAGAATTGCTGGTCGCTGAAAAGTACGATCCAGCCGTCAACTGGGCCACCGAGGTCGACATGAAGACCGGTCGGCCGCAGGTCGTGGCGGAGTACAGCACGGACCAGACCGGCCAAGACACGAACACCGAAGACGTTTGTCCGGCTGCATTGGGCACCAAGGATCAGCAGCCTGCCGCTTTTTCACCGAAGACCAAGCTCTTCTATGTGCCGACCAATCACGTGTGCATGGATTACGAGCCGTTCGAAGTGGAATATGTCGCAGGCCAGCCGTACGTGGGCGCAACGCTGAGCATGTTTCCGGCGGGCCAGGTCACGGGCGATGGCACTACCAATCTGGGCAACTTCATTGCCTGGGACGCCACCGAAGGCAAGATCGTCTGGTCCCTGCCTGAGCCGTTCTCTGTCTGGAGCGGCGCCCTGGCTACGGCCGGCGACGTCGTCTTCTATGGCACGCTGGAAGGCTATTTGAAGGCGGTCGACGCCAAGACCGGCAAAGAGCTTTACAAGTTCAAAACGCCCTCCGGTATTATCGGTAACACCAACACCTGGATGTACGACGGCAAACAGTACGTCGGCGTGCTTTCCGGTATCGGTGGCTGGGCTGGAATTGGCATGGCGGCGGGGCTGACAGGCGACACGGAAGGACTGGGCGCGGTGGGCGCATACAAGTCGCTTGACAAATATACTCAGCTCGGTGGTGTGTTGACGGTGTTTTCATTGCCCGACGCGAACTGAACCTTCTAGTCGGGTTTTGTTTTGCGACCCCCGACTGTGAAAAACAGTCGGGGGTTTTTTGTGATACACAAGGCAGAGGGAACAAGGCTGATGCAACTGCGCTTTGCACGCGATCCGGTCTGGACGGTATCTGAACGGGCTGTGTGGCTGCTCTTCGCCTGGCTGCCGCTGGCATGTGTGGCGGAAGACGCGACCGACGCTCGCGCTGAGGTCGATGCTGCGGAATTGCCTGCCGCAGGCGCGAAGACCGCGGAGCCTTCATCGCCGCCGGCGGCGTCAGCGGGTTCGAGCGAGGAGGGCGAAAAACCTTACCAGGTCGATTGCGAGCAGGTCGACGATAGCGGGAACGCGTTCTGTGCCACGGACAAGGCCACCTACGTGGGCTGGCGCACGTTTCACGCCACCTGCCACGTTTGTCACGGTGAAAACGCCGTTGGCAGCTCGTTCGCGCCAAGTCTACTGAAGCCTATCGACAAGGCGCGTTTCGTCGATGTGGTCACGAACGGTTTTTCCGGTCAGATCGGCGTTATGCCGGCATGGGGCGAAAACCCCAACGTCAAGAACTTCATTGATGAGCTTTACGCCTATCAGCAAGCACGCGCCGATGGCGCGTTGAAGCCCGGCCGGCCGAAGAGAATGGAATAACGTGTATAACATCCGACTTGCCCAGTGCTGTGTCTTGTTGCTCGCCGCGGCGGCGGCAGGGGGGTCCGCAATTGCGCTGGAGCGCGATGCTTTTCGGGTCTGCGCAGATCCGAACAATCTGCCGTTCTCGCACAAGAATTTGCAAGGTTTTGAAAACCGGCTCGCGGATTTGTGGGCCGAGCGGCTGGGACTCGAGGTGGAATACACCTGGTTTCCACAGCGCATGGGCTTTGTCCGCAATACGCTCAGAGCAAAAAATGAAAACGATGAGTACAAATGTGATGTCGTCATGGGGATTGCGGACGGATATGAGCTGCTGCAGACGACCAGGCCCTATTATCGCTCGACCTATGCATTGGTCTATGTGAAAGGCCGCGGCCTCGACGATGTTCAGAGCGGCAAGGATTTCGTCAGCCTGGACGAGAAGCGCAAAACCGGTCTCAGAATAGGCGCCTTCGACGCGACCCCTGGGCCCGCCTGGCTGTCTGCACATGGCATGCTGAGGCAGATGGTGGCTTTTCCTGCCATGTCCGGTGATCCGGATGACTATCCTGGCGAGATCATCGAGGACGCGCTCATCAACGAAGAGCTGGACGCCGCTGTTGTCTGGGGGCCAATAGCCGGCTATTTCGCAAAGCAGGCTGAACAGCTCGAGCTGGTTGTCGTCCCACTGGAATCAGAGCCCGGCGTCAAGTTTGATTTCGCGATATCCGCCGGTGTGCGGCACGGAGATGACGAGGCGAAAGATCAATTGGAGCAACTCATGGATGAGACATCCGGAGAGATCGAGGCTCTGCTCGAAAGCTACCATGTGCCCCTGATCGAAGTGGGGATTGCCGCAAGTCATCGGGACTCCGCAGATGATCGAGATTGAGTCCAGTTGCGAGATGCCGCACGCGAAGCTGACGTATCGAGCTCGCTCCTGAACATAAAGGTATGCCGACCCCCGAGGGATTTTCGAGCCTTCCATAAATTCCTATAATACAAATAGTTGCCGACAGGTATTGACATGTTACGTTCGAGGCGCATTATTCGTTTCCTACTGACGTTTGCGGTGAGACGATGCGGCTTGTCACTGTTCTCGAACGGCGCGTTTTCATGACTATCCCGTGGCGACAATCGGTAGCATCTATACAATCCGGCCGGTCGTTACTGAAAAGATCGCGAATGCCAGATATGCCTCATGTCGATGCTTTAAAAAAGGCGGATGATCCGAATCCGCCGGATTCAAGAACTGCGCGCTTCAAATAGGGGAATTCAACATGGTGAATCGAACAGCGAAGAAAAAGTGCACTACGGCATTCCTGGGAGTTGCGGCCATTCTGTTGTTGACGGCGAACGCCCAGGCGTTCGAGTCGATGCAGATGGGCGACTGGGAAATCCAGATTACCGGCAATGTGAATGGTTTCCTGACCAATGCCGAATGTGACGCGGATCCAGCCGGCCCGGTTTCCGGCGGGCTGGCCTGTGGTTCGAACGGCGTCGAACGCGATATCGGCAACGTCCAGACCGGCCTGCTGCCCTCCTGGTTCGGCTTCCACGGCCAGCAGGAGACAGACGGCTTGACGACCGAGATCATGATCGGATTTCAGCCGGGCATCGACGGCGGCAACCAGGGTGGCATTACCGGCAGTCAACTCGATGGCGGGCTGGGTTTGAACTCGGAAAACCTGCGTCAGGTATTTGTGCAATTCGGGTCCGACTGGGGAAAGATCAAGGTCGGGCGCGACCTGGGAATCTTCGGATCCGATGCCATCTTGTCCGATATGACTTTGCTGGGCGTCGGGACGATATCCGATTTTGCCGCCGGTGGCGGCAATACGACACTGGGTCGTATTGGTGTCGGCTATATC
>JACDCP010000286.1 GCA_013817465.1 Gammaproteobacteria bacterium
CCTGTTCCGTGTTGCGTGTTGTCTGCTCAGGACGCCTGCTTGATGACGGCGTCTGCGACGTTGCCCGGCACTTCGCTGTACTTGCCGAACTCCATCGAGTACGTCGCGCGGCCCTGGCTCATCGAGCGCAGATCCGTCGCATAGCCGAACATTTCGGCGAGCGGCACCTCGGCGCGGATGATCTTGCCCGCCGGCGCGTCTTCCATGCCCTGCGGCTGGCCGCGGCGGCGGTTGAGATCGCCCATGACATCGCCGAAGTAATCCTCCGGCGTCACCACCTCGACCTTCATGATCGGCTCGAGCAACACAGGCTTTGCCTTTCTCGCCCCTTCCTTGAAGGCCATCGAGCCGGCGATCTTGAACGCCATTTCGCTGGAGTCGACGTCATGATAAGAGCCATCGAACAGCGTCACCTTGACGTCGACCACAGGATAGCCGGCGATGACGCCGTTCTGCAGCTGTTCCTTGATGCCCTTGTCCACGGCCGGAATGTATTCTTTCGGCACCACGCCGCCGACGATGCCGTTTTCGAACTCGTAGCCCTCGCCCGGCGCCTTCGGTTCCAGGCGGATCCACACGTGGCCATACTGGCCGCGGCCGCCCGACTGGCGCACGAACTTGCCTTCCTGTTCCACGGTTGCGCGGATGGTCTCGCGATAGGCGACCTGCGGCATGCCGACATTGGCCTCGACCTTGAACTCGCGCTTCATGCGATCGACGATGATGTCGAGGTGCAGCTCGCCCATGCCGGAGATGATCGTCTGCCCCGATTCCTCGTCGGTATGCACGCGGAATGAGGGATCCTCTTTGGCCAGCTTGTTGAGCGCCATGCCCATCTTTTCCTGGTCGGCCTTGGTTCTCGGCTCCACGGCCACCGAGATGACCGGCTCCGGAAACTCCATGCGCTCCAGCGTGATGATCGCCTTGGGATCGGTCAGGGTATCCCCGGTGGTCACGTCCTTGAGACCCACGGCAGCGGCGATATCGCCGGCGCGAACCTCCTTGATTTCCTTGCGGTCGTTGGAATGCATCTGCAGCAGCCGCCCGATGCGTTCCTTGCGGTCGCGGATCGCGTTGATCACAGTGTCGCCGGAGTTGAGCACGCCGGAATAGACGCGAAAAAAGGTCAGGTTGCCGACGTAGGGGTCGGTCGCGATCTTGAAGGCCAGGGCCGAAAACGGCTCGTCGTCGCTCGGCTTGCGCAAGCCGGTCTCGCCATTCTCGAGCTCGCCCTGCACGGGCGGCACGTCGATCGGCGAGGGCGCGAACTCGACGACGGCATCCAGCACGGCCTGCACACCCTTGTTTTTGAACGCCGAGCCGCACAAAGTCAGGACGATTTCGTTGGCCCGGCTGCGCCGGCGCAGGCCGTCGCGGATGTCGTCTTCGCTCAGATCGCCATGCTCGAGAAACTTTTCCAGCAGCTCTTCGTTTGCCTCGGCCGCCGCCTCGACCATTTTCTCGCGCCATTCCTGACAGGCTTCCAGCATGTCGGCAGGTATATCCGCCAGCTCGAAGCGCATGCCCTGGGTGTCGTCGTCCCAGTAGATCGCCTTCATGCGGATGAGATCGACGATGCCCTTGAAGTTCTCTTCGGCGCCGATCGGCAGCTGAATCGGCACCGGATTGCCGCCGAGCCGCTCCCGGATCTGGCGTACGACGCGCAGGAAGTCAGCGCCGGCTCGATCCATCTTGTTCACGAAGGCCATGCGCGGCACGCGATACTTGTTCGCCTGGCGCCACACGGTCTCCGACTGCGGCTCGACGCCGCCGACCGAGCAGAACACCATGACGGCGCTGTCGAGCACGCGCAGGGAGCGCTCGACCTCGATCGTGAAATCGACGTGGCCGGGCGTATCGATAATGTTGATACGGTGCTGGGGGAACTGCTGGTCCATGCCGGACCAGAAGCAGGTCGTGGCGGCGGAGGTGATGGTGATTCCGCGCTCCTGTTCCTGCTCCATCCAGTCCATGATGGCCGCGCCGTCGTGCACTTCGCCGATTTTGTGCGAGACACCCGTATAGAAAAGGATGCGCTCGGTCGTCGTGGTCTTACCGGCGTCGATGTGCGCGCTGATCCCGATATTGCGGTAGCGCTCGATGGGTGTGCTGCGTGCCAAGAAACAATTCCTCTGGAATATCTCTATCTCTACCAGCGGTAGTGCGAAAACGCCTTGTTCGCTTCCGCCATTCGGTGCGTGTCCTCGCGCTTGCGCACGGCCGCGCCGCGATTCTCGGCAGCGTCCATGAGTTCGTGCGCCAGGCGATGCGCCATCGATTTTTCGCTGCGCTTGCGCGCGGCTTCTATGACCCAGCGCATGGCCAGCGTCTGCCGCCGCGTGGTGCGCACTTCGACCGGGACCTGATAGGTCGCGCCGCCGACGCGCCGCGACTTGACCTCGACCATGGGCTTGACGTTCTCCAACGCCTGCTCGAGCATCTCGAGGGCCTTGTCGTCGGCCTGTCCGCTACGCTCGCCGATGCGATCGAGTGCACCATAGATAATGCTCTCCGCAACGGATTTCTTGCCGCCCGTCATGAGCATGTTCATGAACTTGGCCAGCATGTCGCTGCCGTACTTCGGATCCGGCAGGATATGGCGCTTCGGTGCCGCTGCTCGTCTGGACATCTGCCTGGTCTCTTACTGGTATGGTAAAAAAAGGAACGGGTAGGCGGTCAGGATTTGGGCCGTTTGGCGCCGTACTTGGAGCGGCCCCGGCGGCGGTCGTTGACGCCTGCACAGTCGAGGGTGCCGCGCACCGTGTGATAGCGCACGCCGGGCAGATCTTTCACGCGGCCGCCGCGAATCAGCACGACCGAGTGCTCCTGCAGGTTGTGGCCCTCACCGCCGATATAACTCGTGACCTCATAGCCGTTCGTAAGGCGCACGCGCGCGACTTTACGCATGGCGGAGTTCGGCTTTTTGGGCGTCGTCGTGTAGACGCGCGTGCAGACGCCCCGCTTCTGCGGGCTCGCCTCCAGCGCCGGAACGGTGCTTTTTTCCTTTCGGGTGCTGCGCGGCTTGCGCACGAGCTGATTCACGGTTGCCATACGGGACCTGTCTGTGCACTGATAGGAACGTCCTCCCGGCGGCCGGTGCCGAGGCCGCTCAGGAAGAACACGGCCGCCCTCATGGCGGCCCTGCGAACATGCGTTGATCGTCGCCGGGCATGAAACGGCCCGGCACAAGAGCGGGAATTTTATGGGGTTAGGTCGGGGTTTGCAACCGCGGGAAATGGGGACATTCCTGATTTCTCACGGATCACTGACGTCCTGAACGCTAATCGGCACGGGAAATGGGGACATTCCTGATTTCTCACGAATCACCGACGTCCTGAGCGCTAATTGGCACGGGAAATCAGGAATGTCCCCATTTCCCCTTTACGACTGCGCGGCGGCCGTCTCTTCGGCCGGTGCTTCCTCGGCTTCAGCAGCGGCTTCCGGGACCTGTGC
>JACDCP010000072.1 GCA_013817465.1 Gammaproteobacteria bacterium
CGCATGGGCCATCAGGAAGTCCTCGATCACATGTTTTTCGACGGCCTGCAGAACCCCTACGACGGCAGCATGATGGGCAAGTTCGCGGAGGATACCGCCGACAAGTACGGCTTCTCGCGCGAAGAGCAGGACGAGTTCGCGACCGCATCCGTGCGGCGGGCGCTCGAGGCAACCGAGTCCGGTGCCTTTGCCGATGAAATCGTCCCGGTCACGGCAAAGACGCGCAAAGGCGAGACGGTGGTCGAGCGGGACGAAGAGCCCTACAACTGCGACATCGACAAGATTCCCACGCTGCGCCCGGCCTTTCGCAAGGACGGGACGGTAACGGCAGCCAGCTCGTCATCGATATCCGATGGCGCTGCTGCGGTCGTGCTGATGCGCGAAAGCGAGGCGAGGCGGCGCGGCGCCGAGCCGCTCGCGCGGATATCCGGCCACAGCGGCTTCGCCCAGGCGCCGGAGTGGTTCACCACCGCGCCTGTGTTCGCCGTGCAGGCCCTGCACGAAAAGCTCGACTGGTCGCCGGACAACGTGGACCTGTACGAAATCAACGAAGCCTTCGCCGTCGTTGCCATGGCGGCGATGCGCGATGTGGGCATCGCCCACGAGCAATTCAACGTGAACGGCGGCGCCTGCGCGCTCGGTCACCCGATCGGCGCCACCGGCGCACGGCTCGTCGTGACGCTGCTGCATGCGCTGCGGAACAGAAAGCTGAAACGCGGCGTCGCCTCACTCTGCATCGGCGGCGGCGAGGCAACTGCTCTGGGACTTGAAACATGCTGAACGAGCCGTCCATGGCTTCTGCAGCTCTGCGAGAAGCTCACTAGAGACCGTCGCGCGCCACCATGCCGGTCATCAAGAGCCAGATCGATATCCGCAGCCCGGAATCCTCGGCGAATCGCAAGAACCTGGTCGCACTCGTCGAGGATCTGCAAGCGCAGGTATTGCGAGCGGCACAGGGCGGCGGCGAGCAGGCGCGGGAGAAGCATCTGAAACGCGGCAAGCTACTGCCGAGGGATCGCATCGAGGCGCTGCTAGACCGCGGCAGCCCGTTTCTGGAATTCTCGGCGCTTGCAGCCCACGGCATGTACGACGCAGCAGCGCCCTGTGCCGGCATTATCACGGGGATCGGCCACGTGCGCGGCATCGAAGTCGTCGTGGTGGCCAACGACGCCACGGTCAAGGGCGGCACTTATTTTCCGATCACCGTCAAAAAACATCTGCGCGCTCAGGAAATTGCAGCGGAGAACCACCTGCCGTGCCTGTACCTGGTCGATTCCGGTGGCGCTTTCCTGCCGCTGCAGGACGAAGTCTTTCCTGATCGCGAGCACTTCGGCCGCATTTTCTACAATCAGGCGCGACTCTCGGCGCGCAATATCCCGCAAATCGCCGTGGTGCTCGGATCCTGTACGGCGGGCGGCGCTTATGTCCCGGCCATGTGCGACGAAGCCATTATCGTGCGGGAACAGGGCACCATTTTCCTCGGCGGGCCGCCGCTCGTGAAAGCCGCCACCGGCGAAATCGTGGATGCCGAATCCCTGGGCGGCGGCGAAGTGCACAGCCGCATCTCCGGCGTCACGGATCACCTCGCAGAGGACGACGCGCATGCGCTCGCCATCGCGCGCGAGCTGGTGGGCAACCTCAATCGCATCAAGCACCTGCCGGTGGCGACGCGATCGGTCGAGGAGCCGCGCTACCCGGCGGAGGATATCTACAGCATCCTGCCGACGGACACGCGTCATCCCTACGATGTGCGCGAAATCATCGCGCGACTGGTGGACGGCTCCGAGCTGGCCGAGTTCAAGGCGCTGTACGGCAAGACCCTGGTCTGCGGCTTCGCGCATTTGCACGGCTATCCCGTCGGCATCCTCGCGAATAACGGCATCCTGTTCTCTGAATCGGCGCTGAAGGGCTGTCATTTCATTGAGCTCTGCAACCGACGCGGCATTCCGCTCGTGTTCCTGCAGAACATCACGGGTTTCATGGTCGGCAGGAAATACGAGAACGCCGGCATCGCCAAGGACGGTGCGAAGCTGGTCACCGCAGTCGCCTGCTCGCGCGTGCCGAAATTTACGGTGATCATCGGCGGCTCTTTCGGCGCCGGCAACTATGCCATGTGCGGGCGGGCTTACGGCGGCCGCATGTTGTGGATGTGGCCGAATGCGCGCATCTCGGTGATGGGCGGCGAGCAGGCCGCGAACGTCCTCGCAACGGTCCGGCGCGAGGCGCTCGAAGCGCGCGGCGAAACCTGGCCTGAAGCCGAACAGACCGCTTACATGGACGAAATACGCGAGCAGTATGAAACCCAGGGACATCCCTACTATGCGACCGCGCGCCTGTGGGACGACGGGATCATCGATCCCGTGGACACGCGCCGCGTGCTCGGCCTGGCAATTTCTGCTGCATTCAACGCGCCGCTGCCCCCGGAAACGCCCTACGGCGTGTTCCGCATGTAAGGGGACACTCCTGATTTCATCCATCGTAGTCTGGAGAAAGGGTATGCATTCATCGAAATCAGGAATGTCCCCATTACACTTCTGTGCCATATTTTTTGCCCGAATTTCGACGAAATCAGAAATCTCGCATTGATATGAGCGTCCACGTTTCAACCGATTCCCGCGGCGTCTCGACGATCACTCTCGATCGACCGGACGTCCACAACGCATTCGACGACCGATTGATCGCCGAGCTTACCGCACTGCTCGACAGGCTTGACTCTGACGACGCTGTTCGCGTCGTCGTCCTGACCGGCGCAGGCAAGTCGTTTTCTGCCGGGGCGGACATGAACTGGATGCGTTCGATGGCCGCTTACAGCCGCGACGAGAACATTGCTGATGCTCTGCGCCTCGCGGAGCTGCTCGGGCGTCTGAACGGCCTCACGAAGCCGACCGTCGCCCGCGTCAATGGCCATGCGTTCGGCGGTGGCGTCGGCCTCATCGCCTGCTGCGATATCGTAATCGCGTCATCGGACGCGAAGTTCGCATTGACCGAAGTACGGCTCGGCGTGCTGCCGGCGGTCATCTCGCCGTATGTCATCGCCGCCATCGGCGCACGTCAGGCACGCCGTTATTTTCTTACCGCGGACCGCATGGATGCAGCAACCGCAGAGCGTATCGGCCTCATACATCGGAGCGTGGCGCCGGAAATCCTGAATGAGGCGATCGAGGAAGAGCTCCGGTCGCTGCTCGCGGCTGGCCCGCAAGCGCTTTCGATCTGCAAGACCTTGATCGAAACGGTTGCCGATCCGGCAGGAACGCGAAGCGCGCTGCTGCAGCGTCGCACGGCGGAGATGATCGCCGACCGGCGTGCGTCGGTGGAGGGGCAGGAAGGCTTGAGTGCTTTCCTCGAGAAACGCAGAGCCGCATGGCTCGATCGTTGAAGGGCCGCGTGTTCGACAAGGTCCTGATCGCCAATCGCGGCGAGATTGCCTGCCGCATCATCCGCACCTGCCGGCGTTTCGGGATCGCGGCGGTTGCCGTGTACTCGGATGCGGATCGCGAAGCTCGCCACGTGCGGCTCGCGGATGAAGCCGTGCGCATCGGCGCCGCGCCCGCAGCGGAATCCTATCTGCGCATCGACCGGATCATCGACGCGGCACGCGGCTCGGACGCGCAGGCCGTGCACCCCGGTTACGGTTTCCTCGCCGAGAATGCCGAGCTGGCCGCGGCCTGCGCAGACGCAGGATTGACCTTCGTCGGTCCATTGCCCGCAACCATCGAGAAAATGGGCTCCAAGAGTGCTGCCAAACGGCTCATGGAATCGGCGGGAGTGCCAACCGTACCGGGCTACCATGGCCACGCGCAGGATGATGAGACACTGCGGATGGAAGCCGCGAATCTCGGCTACCCGCTCATCGTCAAGCCTTCCGCGGGCGGCGGCGGCAAGGGCATGCGCATTGTATGGGCCGCGGATGACTTTTCGGCTGCCCTCCAAAGCGCGAGGCGCGAGGCGAAGAGCGCCTTCGGCGATGACAGCCTGCTGCTCGAGCGCTACCTCGAAGCGCCGCGGCACATCGAGTTTCAGATCTTCGGCGATGCCCGCGGCTCAGTCGTGCAGATCTTCGAGCGCGAATGCTCCATCCAGCGCCGCTATCAGAAGATCATCGAAGAAACGCCCTCGCCGTTTCTCGACGAGGAGCTGCGCGCGCGCATGGGCGATGCCGCGGTGGCCGCCGCAGAAGCCGTCGATTATCGCAATGCGGGCACCGTTGAATTCATTGTCGGCGCCGACCGCCGCTTCTACTTCATGGAGATGAATACGCGCCTGCAGGTTGAGCATCCGGTGACGGAGCTCGTGACGGGCCTCGACCTCGTCGAATGGCAGCTTCGCGTGGCCGCGGGCGAGCCGCTGCCGCTCGAACAGAACGCCATTGGGCACAACGGTCATGCGATCGAGGCGCGCATCTATGCGGAAGATCCCGCTCGGGATTTTCTGCCCTCGACCGGGCGCGTGCAGCGATTCGCGCACCCCTCGCCGGATGCCGGTCTGCGCATCGATGCCGGCGTCGAGGACGGCGACACGGTCAGCATTCACTACGATCCGCTGATCGCCAAGCTTTGTGTCCTGGCGACCGATCGTGACGCCTCCATCGAGGCCTTGTGCCGGGCGCTGGCGCGTACGGCCGTGTTCGGGCTGGCGACGAACCTCGAGCTACTGCGGCGCATTGCCGCACACGAAGCATTCGCAGCCGGCGAGATCGACACGGGCTATCTCGATGCCCATCTGGAAAATCTCCTCGACGCTGCGCCGACTGCGCCCGACATGGTGTGGGCTGCCGCTGCCGGCCGCTGCCTGCTCGACCGCCAGTCCGCTACTGAACGAATCGCGGAGTCGGGCGACTACCGCGATCCGTTTTCGCCCTGGCATCGTCAGGACGGCTGGCGCGCCAGTGGCGGCACGGGCAGTCGCCTGCATTTCGTCGATGAATCCGGCGAAGTTCATGAGCTGATCGTGTCCGGATGGGACGGTGCGTACCGCATCGGACACGCTGGCAGGAAATTCGACGCCACGGTGCGCGAGCTCGACGAGGAACATGTCGAGGTACGTTTCGACAATGTGGCCGGAATCCTGTCCGTCATCCGCCAAGGCAATGATTATCTGGTCGGCCAGGACACGGCCGGCTTCGCGCTCGAACAGCAGGACCCCTGGCCGATCGCCGCGGCCGCCGGCGAAGATCGGGCGCATCCCGGCGCGCCGCTGCCCGGGCGTATCGTGGCGATCGAAGTGCAGCCTGGCGACCGCGTCGAGGAAGGCCAGGCGCTGCTGGTGCTGGAAGGCATGAAAATGGAGTACACCCTCAAGGCGCGCACGGCCGGCGTCGTGGAGCGCGTGTTGTACGCGGCAGGGGAGTTCGTCGAAGCCGAAGTGCCGCTGGTCGATATCCGGCCGGACCCAGCGGGATAAATCCTGCATGATGATTGTCTATGAGGCAGGCACGGGCGGCGTCATGATGCTCGTTCTCCGCTCTGCTCCGGCAAAACCGGGCTCATTCTATATATCCATGGCGGGCTGAAACCTGCCCTACAGAGATTCCAGGTGATTTCCAGGACAGCGAAATTCGTCAAGGTCGTCGAAGTCGGCGCGCGTGACGGCCTGCAGAACGAGTCGGCGCCTGTCCCCGCAGCCGTGAAAATCCAGTTCATCAACCGTCTGAGCGCCACTGGCCTGCGCACGATCGAGACGACGAGCTTCGTGAGCCCGGAGTGGACGCCCCAGCTCGCGGATGCGCAGGAAGTGTTCGAATCCATCGCGCGGCGGCCGGACGTGGCTTATCCGGTGCTGGTGCCGAACGTCAAAGGCATGCAGCGTGCGCTCGCCTCGGGCGTGAAGGAGATCGCATTGTTCACGGCTGCGTCCGAGACATTCAACCGCAAAAACATCAACGCCTCGATCGCCGAAAGCTTCGAGCGCTTCGCGCCGGTCGTCGAACTGGCGCGCGATAACGATGTGCGAGTGCGCGGCTACATCTCCTGCGTGCTCGGCTGCCCCTACGAGGGGCCCGTCGAGACAGGTGTGGTCGCGGACGTCGCGGAGCGGCTCGAGCATCTCGGCTGCTACGAGGTCTCGCTGGGCGATACCATCGGTATCGGCACGCCGCACGCTGCGCGCGACATGCTGGAGACCGTCGCGAGGCGCGTGGCCATACGCAAGCTCGCGGTGCATTTCCACGACACGCGCGGCCAGGCGTTAGCCAATATCCTCGCCTGCCTCGAAGCAGGCGTGGCCGTCGTCGACGCGTCGGTGGCGGGCCTCGGCGGATGTCCGTATGCGAATGGTGCCACCGGCAACGTCGCCACCGAGGATCTCGTCTACATGCTGCACGGTCTGGGCGTGGAGACCGGCATCGACCTCGATGCGCTGATCGACGCGGGCCTGTTCATCTGCAAGGCGCTGGACAAGAGGCCGGACAGCAAGAACGGGCGTCTCCGGTGGGATGCGCCCCGAACGGGAGAGAACGAATGAAAATGGAAGGGGTCAGAGCGGTGGTCAGTGGCGCGGCGTCCGGTCTGGGTCACGCCGTCGCCGAACGCGTAGTCGGCGCCGGGGGCCAGGCCGTCATGCTCGATATCAATGACGAGCAGGGGACGCAGGCCGCGTCGGCGCTCGGCAATGGGGCGAGCTTTCTGCGCGTCGACGTCGGCGTCGAGAGCGAAGTGAGCTCGGCGATCGGCAAAGCTGCCGGTAAAATGGGCGGCATCGACCTGGCGGTGAATTGTGCAGGGATTATCGGCGCGGCGCGTGTGCTCGGCCGCGAAGGCCCGATGGATGGCGGATTCTTCGCGAGGGTCATCCAGGTCAATCTCATCGGCTCCTTCTTTCTTGCCAAAGCGGCGGCGAATGCGATGCAGGAAAACGAGCCGAATGAGGAAGGCGAGCGCGGCCTCATCGTGAACACCGCTTCCGTCGCGGCCTACGAAGGACAGATCGGGCAGGCGGCGTATGCGGCATCGAAAGGCGGGATCGTGAGCCTCACGCTGCCGATGGCGCGCGAGTTTGCGAGGCTCGGCATCCGCGTTGTGACCATCGCGCCGGGCATCTTCCTGACACCGATGATGGCAGGGCTTCCGGACAATGTGCAGAAATCGCTGGGCGAGCAGGTGCCCTTCCCTTCCCGGCTCGGCCGCCCGACGGAATTCGCCGACCTCGTGGCCCACGTCTGCGAGAACGTCATGCTGAACGGCGAAACCATCCGCCTGGATGGCGCAATACGCATGCAGCCCAAATAATTGCCGGAGAACACGATGTCGAGACTTTCCTGGCCGGCCGCGCTGTCCTTACTGCTGCTCGCAGGCTGCGCCGCGGGACCTGCGGTCGAATCCGATCCGGAGGCGACGGAGGATCTCGCGCCGGTCAGCGGGTTCAGCATCCCCATCGATTACCACGAGCTCGACAACGGCCTGAAAGTAGTGCTTTCACCCGACCCGTCCGTGCCGGTCGTCACCGTGGGCGTCTACTACAACATCGGCTTTCGCATCGAGCCCCGCGAACGCACCGGTTTCGCGCACTTGTTCGAGCATCTGATGTTCCAGGGCTCCGACAACCTCGGCAAGATGGAATTCATCAGCCTCGTCGAAAGCAACGGCGGCGTCGTGAACGGCTCGACGCGTTTCGACTACACCAATTACTTCGAGGTGGTCCCCGCGCACAAGCTCGAAACCATGCTCTGGGCGGAAGCGGATCGCATGCGAAGCCTCGCCATCACCGAGGTAAACCTCGTCAACCAGAAGGATGTGGTCAAGAACGAGGTCAAGGTCAATGTGTTGAATCAGCCTTACGGCGGCTTTCCATGGCTCGACATGCCTCAGCATGCCAACGAAAACTGGTACAACGCGCACAACTTCTACGGCGAGCTCGAGGACCTCGACGCAGCCACGCTGGATGAAGCGCGCAGTTTCTTTGAGACGTATTACGGGCCAAACAATGCCGTGCTGGTCGTGGTCGGCGATTTCGAGCCGGCCAGCGCGCTCGCGATGGTCGAAGAGCACTTCGGCGACATAGAGCCTTCCGACGTGCCGCCGCTGCCGGACATCTCAGAGCCGCGACAGGCCGAGGAAAAGCACGCCACGGAAACCGATCCGCTGGCTCCCCGTCCTGCGCTCGCGTTCGCCTATCACGTCCCCGAACGCGGCACGCCCGAGCATTACGCGATGGGCATCATCGATCAGATCCTGGTGCAGGGCGAGGATAGTCGCCTGCACCGGAAGCTCGTCCAGGAGCTTGGCGTCACGGACGGCGTGTTCGGCGGCATCAACATGCTCGGCAGCATGTTCGACTACAACGGACCGATGCTCTGGACGGCAGGCTTGCTACATGACGAACGGCACGATACGCCGACCATCATGGCCGCAGTCGACGAAGTCATTCAGGATCTGCGGGCGAACGGCGTGACCGAGGCCGAGTTCGAGCGTGCGCTCGTCAAAATGCGCTCGGGCCTGTATTCGATTGTCGGCTCGTCGACGCGGTTCGGGCTGCTCGACCTGCTCGCGTCGTTCGCGCTGTTCGATGATGATCCCGCGCGCATCAACCGCCTCGAGGAGGAGTTTCGCGAAGTCACGCCCGAGCTGATCCGCGCCACGGCCGAGGAGTATCTTCGGCCGGGCAACCGGACCGTGCTGACCTTGCTGCCGCAACCCCCACAGGCGGCCGATTCGCGGTCGAAGAAGTGATCATGTGCAAAGGATTCCGCTTCATCCTCCTGCTGCTGGGCTCGGTCACCTTGCTGGCATCGCCTGCGCAGGCGCAGGAGACGCCGCCGCCTGGAGGCGAGCCGAAAGAGTTCGAGCTGCCGCAGAAACAAAGCCTGCGCCTGGACAACGGCCTCAAAGCCACGTTCGTGCAATTCGGTGACGTGCCGAAAGTCGCCGTCAGCGTGTTCGTGCGCACCGGCAACCTCAATGAGGGCGAAAACACGTGGCTGGCCGACCTCAGCGGCGAGCTGATGAAGGAAGGCACAGCCACGCGCAGCGCCAACGAAATCGCCATCGAGGCGGCGGATATGGGCGGCAGCGTCAGCCTGGCCGTCGGCGTCGAACAGACCTCGCTCACCTCGGACGTGCTTTCGGAGTTCGGCCCGCGCGCCGTCGAGCTGCTGGCCGATGTCGTACGCCGCCCGCGTTTTCCCCAGTCCGAGCTCGAGCGCATCCGCGGCAACTTCCTGCGCAACCTCAGCGTGGCCCGCTCCCAGCCGCAAGCGCTGGCCAGCGAAGCGTTCTTGCGCCTGCTCTACGGCGAGCATGCCTACGGCAAGGTGTTCCCCAGCGAGGAGCAGCTCGAGTCCTATACGATCGCCGATGCGCGCAGCTATTACGAAGAGAATTTCGGCGCACAGCGTACGCACGTCTATGTGGCCGGCAAGTTCGATGAAGAGGCGATGCGCGAAGCGATCCATGCGGCATTTGCCGACTGGGAGACAGGCTCCGTGCCGTATATCAACGTGCCCGCGCCTCAATCGGGCGAGCGCGTCGTGTTTCTCGAGCGCGATGGCGCGCCACAATCGACAATATATCTCGGCCAGCGCGTCGTGCACCCCTCGGAGTCGGGCTATATCCCGATGGTGGTCATGAACACGCTGCTCGGCGGGTCATTCGCTTCACGCATCACGCGGAATATTCGCGAAGACAAAGGCTATACCTACTCGCCGGACAGCAGCATCTCGACACGCTATCGGGACGCGTACTGGCTGCTGTCCGCCGACGTGACCACGGACGTTACGGGACCGGCCCTCCAGGAGATCTTTCTCGAGCTCGATCGGCTGCAATCCAAGCCGCCGTCGAGCGAGGAGCTGGACGGCATCAAAAGCTATCGCACGGGAATTTTCGTGCTCGGCAATGCAACACGCGGCGGCCTGATCGGCCAGATGGCCTTTCTCGACCTGCACGGCCTCGATGAAAGCTTTCTGACCAACTATTTGAGCAACGTACATGCCGTGACGCCGCAGGAAGTCAGCGCCGTCGCGCGCCGGCAGCTTGAGCAGGACGACATGGTCGTCGTCATCGTCGGCGATCTGGACGCAATCGAAGACCAGCTCGCCGGCGTGCCGGCCATGATCGGAGTGCCTGCCCCTTCCCCCTGATCGCGCAAGCATGTTCAAACGGCCCGAGCCTGGAAACGCACGTTTTTAAACAGCCTGCTAGAATGCAGCGGAAAATGGGGACATTCCTGATTTTCTGAGCGATGACTTTCCAACCTGATAATGAGGTGCGGAAAATCAGGAATGTCCCCATTTTCCACTGTTCAGAAAATCAGGAATGTCCCCATTTTTCGCTGTCATGCCTGAACGCGACCTCATGGAATACGACGTGGCCGTCGTCGGTGCGGGACCGGCCGGGCTTGCCTGCGCGATCCGGCTGAAGCAGCTCGATGCGGAACGCAACGTCTGCGTGCTGGAAAAGGCCGCTGAAATCGGGGCGCATGCGCTCTCGGGAGCAGTCATGCAGCCGGATACGCTCGACGACCTGTTGCCCGGCTGGCGCGATGACAAGCCCGATATCTGCGTTCCCGCCACCCGCGACGAGTTCGTCTATCTGACCAGGAAGCGCCGGCTGCGCCTGCCCACGCCGCCGCAGATGAAGAACCACGGTAACTTCATCATCTCCCAGGGACAGCTCTGCCGCTGGCTCGGTGAGCAGGCCGAAGGCCTCGGCGTGGACGTGTTTCCGGGCTTCGCCGCAGCGCGCGTCCTGTTCGACGATGCCGGAAAAGTCATCGGCATCGCCACGGGTGACATGGGACGCGAAAAAGACGGTTCCGAAGGATCCGATTTTGCGCCCGGCGTGGATATACACGCCGCGGTCACGGTGTTGGCCGAAGGCAGCCGCGGCAGCCTGTCCAAGGCGCTCATCGAACGCTTCGACCTGCGCGAGGGCCGCAGCTGCGCGACCTACGGGCTCGGCCTGAAGGAGCTGTGGCAACTACCGCCGGGGCGCGTGGAACCGGGCCTCGTACAGCACACCATCGGCTGGCCCCTCGACAAACGGACTTACGGCGGCAGCTTCGTCTATCACCTGAACGACGACCGAATTTATGTCGGCTTCGTCGTTGCACTCGATTATGAGGATCCCGGCTTGCGGCCTTTCGAGGCATTCCAGCAATTCAAGCATCACCCGAGCATCCGGCCCCTGCTCGAAGGCGGCGAAATCATCTCCGCCGGCGCGCGCACCCTGAGCGAGGGCGGGCATCAGAGCGCCCCGCGCCGGGACATGCCGGGCGCCATCCTTGCAGGCGACGCCGGCACGACGCTCAACGTGCCCAAGATCAAGGGCATCCATCTGGCGCTGCGCTCCGGCATGCTGGCCGCCGAGCAAATTGTCGAGCGCGGCGAGAGCACGGGCTTCGACGAGCGGTTTCGTGCGTCACCGGCCGGTGCCGAGCTCTACAAGGTGCGCAACATCCGGCCCGGCTTTCGCTGGGGTCTCTGGCCGGGCCTCGCCAATGCGGTGCTGGAAACCGTCACGCTCGGCAAGCTGCCCTGGACACTGGAGAATCACGCGGACTGGTCGAATCTGAAGCAGCTGGATGACTACGATGCGCCCGAGCGTCACTGGTCCGCGCGCGAGCTGTCGCCGCGCGACCGGCTCGCGTCGGCCTATTTTGCAGCCACCGCACATGACGAGAACCAGCCCAACCACTTGCAGATTCTCGAG
>JACDCP010000287.1 GCA_013817465.1 Gammaproteobacteria bacterium
GCCGGGCACCTGGTCCACGCGCTTCGGGATACCGCGAAACTGTTGCTTGCGCGGACTGTCTGCGCACTGTTACCTGTTACCTGCCGTCTGAGACAGACGTCCTTCGCTGAGCGTGTAGATCTCGCGCATGCGACCGGCGATGCGCAAGTCGTGGGTGACCACCACCAGGCTGGTGCCGAGAGCGGCGTTCAACTCGAGCATCAGCTCGAACACGCGCTCTCCCGTGTACCCGTCGAGATTGCCGGTCGGCTCGTCGGCGAGAACGACAGCCGGCGAGGTGATCAGCGCGCGCGCCACCGCCGCACGCTGGCGCTCGCCGCCGGAGAGCTGGCCGGGCTTGTGCCTGAGGCGCTCCTCGAGCCCGACGCGTGTCAGCATCGCGGTGGCAGCCGCGCGGGCCTCGGCAACACGCACGCGGCGAATCAGCAGCGGCATCGCCACGTTCTCGAGCGCGGTGAACTCGGGCAGCAGGTGGTGGAACTGATAGACGAAGCCGATCGCGCGATTGCGCAAGGCACCGCGCTCCGCATCGCCGAGATCGCTCAGCAACAGGCCGTCGACCCACACCTCGCCCGCGGTCGGCTGGTCGAGGCCGCCGAGAAGCTGCAGCAGCGTGCTCTTGCCGCAACCGGAGGCGCCGACGATCGCGAGCCGCGCCCCTGGCGCTACTTCGAGATCGATGTCCCTGAGCACCTCGAGTGTGGTATCGCCCTGCCGGAAATGCTTGGCCAGGCCGCTGCAGGACAACACCGGCCGCTCGCCGGCTTCGTGCCGGAATGCATTCATGGCGCATTCCAGACTGTGGATTGCAGACTACAGACGACAGATAGATGCGGCGTCACGTGCATTTTCATTCGTGGCGCAGGGCTTCAGCGGGTGCGGAGCGCGCAGCGCGCAGCGAAGGATATATCGTCGACAGCAGCGACAGCGCGAATGCGGTCGAGCAGATCCTGGCGACGTCCGCCCACTGCACGCGCGCCGGGAGATCGTCGATGTAATAAACGTCTGCAGCGAGAAACTTGGTGTCCAGCAGCCGCTCGAGCACGTGCACCAGCAGCTCGATGTTCCAGGCGAGCAGCGTGCCGAGCGCGAGCCCGAGCGCGGTGCCAGCGAGGCCGATCACAGTGCCCTGCACCATGAAGATCTGCATGATGCTGCGGGGCGCGGCGCCGACGGTGCGCAGTATGGCAATGTCGGCTTCCTTCTCCTTGACCACCATGACCAGCGTCGAGACGATGTTGAAGGCCGCCACCCCGACAACCAGCAGCAGGATCACGAACATGATCGACTTGGTGAGCTGGATGGAGCGGAAGAAGTTCTCGTGCGAGCGCGTCCAGTCATTGACGTAGAAGCCGCCGCCGAGATCGAGGGCGACATCGCGCACCACGGCTGGCGCAAGGTACATGTTGTCGAGCTTGAGCCGGATGCCCGTCACATTGCCCCCGCGGCGAAAAAGTCGCGCGGCATCGTCGATGTTCACGAAAGCGAGATTGCGATCGTATTCGTACATGCCGGCCGCGAAAATGCCGGCGACCGTGAAGCTGCGCATGCGCGGGGCGATGCCGGCCGGCGTGACGATGCCCTGAGCGATGATCAGTATGACTTCATCGCCCAACCCGGCAGAGAGGGCCTCGGCCAGATCCTTGCCGAGTATGACGCGCCATGCCCCCGGTTCGAGCGCGTCCAGCGACCCGCTCAGCAGATGCTCGTCCAGGCCCGCCACGCCCGTTTCGAGCCGCGGAACGATGCCGCGAACGGCGAGGCCGCTCTGGCGTTTGCCGTGCACCAGCATCCCCTGCTCGTCAATGAACGGCGCAGCCGCGAGCACCTGCGGATGCCCGAGCGCCGTTACGCGGGCCGCCGGCCAGTCGGCAAGGCCGCCGCCGAAGGCCTCGACGGTCGCATGCGAGATCAGGCTCAGGATACGATCGCGCAGCTCCGCCTCGAAGCCGTTCATGACGGACAGGACGACGATGAGCACGGCAACGCCGACAGCGATGCCGAGCATCGAGATCAGCGAAATAAAAGAAATGAAACCGTTCGCCGCACGGGCGCGCAGATATCGGAGTCCCACGAACAGCTCGTAGCGATTCAGCAATCGATCCTACTCATAGCGCAGAGCTTCCGCAGGCTCGGTGCGCGCCGCGCGCAGGGAGGGATAGATTGTCGCGAGGATGGTCAGGATAAAGGCAACCATGCCGATCGTGACCACGTCTGAAATCTGCATGTCGGACGGAATGCGCGTGATGTAATAAACGTCCGACGGCATGACCTGAAAGCCGAACAGCGCTTCGAGGCGCGGCATGATGGTCTCGATATTGAGCGCGAGGCCGATGCCGAGCGCGAGACCGAAGGCGGTGCCAAGCCAGCCGATTACGATTCCCTGGGTCATGAACACGCCGACCACGCGGCGCGGCGCGAGTCCGACGGTGCGCAGGATTGCGATGTCGGTGCGCTTGTCCGTCACGACCATGACCAGCGTGGCGACGATGTTGAAGGCAGCCACGGCGACGATCAGGAACAGGATCAGCGTCATCATGGTCTTTTCGATGCGGATGGCGCGAAAGTAGGTCGCATTCTCGCGCGTCCAGTCACTGGTGACGACCTCCCGGTCGAGACCCTGCGCGAACAGCTCGACGCCCGCCGGCGCAGCGAAGACGTCCGCGAAACGCAGGCGCACGCCCGTCACACGATCATTGAAGCCCGCAAGCGCCGCGGCGTCCTGCAGGTTGACCAGCGCCAGCACCGAGTCGGCCTCCTGGATGCCGATCTCGAACACGCCGCTGACGGCGAAGCGATGCAGCCGCGGCTGGATGCCATCGGCCAGCGCTTCGCCGCGCGGGATGAGCAGCTCGACGTCATCGCCGACGCCGACGCCGAGCAGCAGCGAAAGGACGCGCCCGATGATGATGCGGCGCCGCCCCGGCTCGAGAGTGCCCAGATCGCCTTCGAGCATATGGCCGGTGACCTCGGAAACCCTCATCTCCTGCCGGGGATCCACGCCCCGCACCCGCACGCCGCTCAGCGCCGGCCCGTTGGCGAGCATGCCATCGAGCTGGATATAAGGCGCCACGCCGGTCACGCCAGGCATGCGGCGTGCTGTCTCGACGATCTCGCGCCAGTCGGCGAGCGTGCCGTCCGCGCCCGAGACCGTCGCATGCGCCGACAGGCTGAGCAGTCGCGAACGCAGCTCACCCTCGAATCCGTTCATGACCGACAGCACGACGATCAATGCCGCCACGCCGACGCCGATACCGAGCATGGAAATCAGGCTGATGAACGAGACGAAGGCATTGCGGCGCCGGGCCCGGAGATAGCGCAGGCCGACGAAAATCTCGAGGGGGGCAAACATTGGAGCCTCTGATCAGGTCAGACGTGAATGCGCCGGCGGCCTCAAGCCTTCAGGCCTAGGCGTGGCTGCGCAGGCAGACCCTACGTCTGTCAAGCAGCC
>JACDCP010000288.1 GCA_013817465.1 Gammaproteobacteria bacterium
CCGATAACGACGTCTTCGCCGACGTAGCCTTTGGACCAGGGGTCGCCGCCGCCGGTCAGATCGAGGAAATCCGGCGTGGAGTTCGTGTGCGGCTGCAAGAGCTCGTCTTCCCAGACCTTCAGCACGTCACCGCGAGCCTGCATCGCCTGGACCTGATCCGGGGTGAGGACGGCCGCGAAACCGTTGAACACGACGTTGTAATCGTAGATCTTGCGCCCGCCGACGGCGCTGAGCACGGCGTCGTGATTCGCATTGAGGTGGGCGGCGTATTCGCGGGCATCGGCGCTGTCGGCGTCGACCTTTCTGCCTTTGACGGGCTTTGTCTGCCGGAGGCCCGGAATGCTGCCCTCGTAGGCTGCGATCGGGTCGCTGGCCATCTGCACGATATAGACTTTTGCGCGCTGTTTGGCGGCAGGCGATGCGTCGTCGATCACGCCGGGTTTCGCATAGGCTGTCATGGCCAGCGCGAACCCGAGGATCGCTCCCGTAAAATAACTTGGACACTTCATTGTGTAGTCACTCCTGACACACGTTGATTGGCGAAACGCGAACAGGCGAGCGAATACTCCTTGAGCTCGCTACGAAAGCGGGATGGGAATTGAGGCAAGCAATCCAAGACGACCCCTCTCCGTCTTTGATGCCGGCTGTGAATCCGTTTCGCCGGTTTAGTTATAAGTCGTTGTCAGCTCCGAGGCTTTCACGAACCTCGGAAGCGGCACGGTCGCGGCGACCGTTTTTCTATCCGATCAAGCACGACGCAGCCTACCCGATGAGGAGTCACGGTCCGTCCCGTGCAAAATGGGGACATTCCTGATTTCCGACCGAAAATCAGGAATGTCCCCATTTTCTATCGGTCATGCCGCTCGCCGAACAGCATGGTGATGTTGATGCGCCGATTCGTCAGGCCCGGCTGGAAGCGGAAATCGTCGGTCTTGTGGATCAGGTTGGAGTTGAAGAGCACGAGCCGGTTGCAGCGATGCGGGATGACGACAAACGGGCTGTCGCTGACGAATGCCTCGATTTCGCGCGGCCGGCTGTTGTATGCCGCAAAGTCCCACTCCGCAGGTGCCTCGCGGGTGAAAATTACCAGCCCGCCGCTGTCGGGATCCAGATTCGCCGCATCGGGCGTGAGCCAGAAGTTCAGGTTGAGCGCCGCCTGGTCGGCGTGTGCGGTGATGCCGGTCAAGCCGGCCTCATAAATGTAGGCCCACATCTGCTTCAGCGGATGCGGGCCGAGCAGGCCCGGCATGGCGTTTCGCAGCTCGGCAATGATCTGCAGCAGCAACTCGCTGCCGAAGCCGTGCTCCATATAGGCTCCCGAATAACCGCCGGCCTTCGTGTAATCGAACCAGAAAGTGGTCTCCAGGCAGTACGCACGCAAGGAACGCAAAGCTTCGCGGCTCAGGAATTCGTCGATGACGGCGACTCCTCCGTCGCTCTGGCGGTAGCTGCGCTCGACGTCACCAAAATCGACTGCCGGATTCAGCGCGCCGGTCTCGATCGCAGCAGTCGGACCGGTATGAATCCAGCGATGCATGGTGTGACTGATGCGCCGGAATTGGGCATCCGACAACTCGCGGCGGTGGCCGGCGAAGCCAGGACCGCTGAGCTCCTCGATGATCTCACCGTAGGCGGCAAGCTGGGCTCGATGACCCGGCCCGACACGGCCGAGGGTAATCAAGTGCTCGAGCTGCTCCGCTTCGAGGCGTAGATTGTGCAGGGACGTGCGGCGCGCTACCGGGTCCGCTCGCAACAGCTCCACCGGATCGCGCCGGGTCGGCCCGCGCTCGAGCAGCGTCGCGTCTCGATAGTGGACCAGCGCCTGGCGCAGCTCACCCCGGTCCTTGCAGAGCGTACCGAGGTTGCGGTGAACATCGGCGTTCGCCGGCTCGGCGTGGAGCACCGCCCGGTACAGGACCTCGGCACGATCGAGCTCGCCCTCGGTCTGCCAAATGGCAGCGAGGTTCTGCCGGGCGAGCTGGAGCAGGGGATCCAGTGCGAGTGCGCGCTCGTAATGCTGTCTCGCCTGCTCGAGCCGGCCAGCGCCGTGCCAGGCCAGGGCTGCGGACAAATGCATGGCGCCGGTGTCGCCGGTGCCGGCGAGAAAGGCCGTGAGGGCCTCGCGTGCGCCCTCGTCATTCCCGGCCGCCAGCCGACAGACCGCCAGCTCGTAGTGCCCGCGCGCATCGGCCGGACATTCGAGCGCGTAGCTTTCCCAGAGCGCGACAGCATCCGCGGGTCGTTGTAGTACCCTGTATGCATGGCTCAGCGCATTGATGCCTTCGATGCGCATCGGCTGCCGGCGCACAAAACTTTCGAGCAGTGGTAAAGCTGCTCCCGCGTTGCCGCGCTGAAGCTCGAGCGAGCCCGCATAGAACAGGACGTGTGCTTCATCCGGATGCTCCTCCTGCAGTCGCCGATAGGCGTTTGCCGCGTCATCGAGGCGTCCCGACTGCTGCAGGGCAATGGCTTCGCGAAGCTTTTCGTGGGATTGAGGCATGTGTTGCTACGGATAACCGACTCGCTTTCATTATAATCGCTGCTTGAAAACGATCTCCGGGGGCCGCATTTTCCCTGCTGAAAACCGTCCGAAAGGGTTTCCCGATGCCGATCTATGAGTATCAGTGCCGAAGCTGCGACCATTACCTGGACGCGCTGCAGAAGCTCAGCGACCCGCTGCTGACGGATTGCCCGGCCTGCGGCAAGCCGGCGTTGAGGCGTCTGATTTCCGCGCCGAACTTCCGATTGAAAGGCAGCGGCTGGTACGAGACCGACTTCAAGTCCGGCAACCGGCGCAATATCGCCGAGGGCGCGGAGCCGGTCGACAAGGGTGACAAAGACGATAAGGCGGGCAAAGACGACAAGGCGGGCAAAGCCGATAAGGCTGACAAAACCGACAAGGGAAAGCCGAAGGCCGACGACAAGAAAAGCGACGCTCGGAAGAAGGACGCAGCGAAGGAAAAGAAGCAAAGCACGTCGAAGAAGCCGTCCGGCGATGACAAAGCGGCTTGACCATCACCGCTTCGCGACGCTGCGGCGCTATCTCGTCGCGGGTCTGCTGATCTGGGTGCCGCTCGGCGTGACGCTGCTGGTCGTCGCCTTCCTCATCAACCTGATGGACCGCACCCTGCTGCTGATTCCGCCACCCTATCGACCCGAAAGGCTGTTCGGCATCGACATCCCGGGACTCGGCGCGGTGCTGCTCTTCATCCTGGTCCTCGGCACCGGTATGCTGGTCGCGAACCTGTTCGGGCGGCGGCTGGTAGCGTTCTGGGAATCCGTGCTGAACCGCATACCGCTCGTGCGCTCGGTTTATTCCGGCGCCAAGCAGGTTGCCGAGACGATGCTCTCCGAAGGCGGCGAGTCGTTCAAGAAGGTGTATCTGATCGAGTACCCGCGCAGGGGCATCTGGTCGCTGTGCTTTCAGACGGCGAGCGA
>JACDCP010000073.1 GCA_013817465.1 Gammaproteobacteria bacterium
GGCCATCGACTGTCAGCGCGCCGGCGAGAATCGCGCTCGACAACAGCGTTTCGGCGGCGAACAGGCCCTCGATCGCCAGCGCGGCGCTCGCCTGGGTGCCATTCAGCAGCGCGAGCCCCTCCTTCGCTTCGAGCGCGACCGGCTCGCAACCGGCGGCCGCGAGCACATCCGTGCCGCTCAACAGCCGGCCTTCGTGCCTCGCCTCACCCTCGCCGATCAGTGCCAGCGCCAGGTGCGCGAGAGGCGCCAGATCGCCTGAAGCGCCCACCGAGCCTTTCGCTGGAATCATCGGGATCACGTCGTGGGTGAGCAGCGCGAGCAGCGTATCGACCGCCAGCGGCTGAATGCCCGAGCAGCCGGCCGCAAGGCTGTTGGCCTTGAGCAGCATCATGCGCCGCACGATCGGATCGGCGAGCGGCTCGCCGATGCCGCAGGCATGGCTGCGAACGAGGTTGTACTGGAGCTGCCTGACCTGATCGGGGGCAATCTGCCGATCGGCGAAGGCGCCGAAGCCCGTGTTGACGCCGTAGCAGATACGCCCGCTCCGGATCGCTTCGCGAACCTTTGCCACGCTTTGATCCATGCGTTTCCGCGCCGCCTCCGCGAGAAAAGCCTGCGGGCGGCGGGATTCGAATTCCGCCAGATCGGCAAGCGTCAGACTTTCTCCGGTAAGCTCGAGCCCTTCGTCGCTCATATGCGCCGGCCTTCGATATAGACGGCGTCCGGCCTCAAGCCCCCGAGCTGGTACATCAGGAACTCGGGCGCGGGCAGATTCCAGAGCGTGAAGTTCGCGCGCTTGCCGGTCGCCAGGCTGCCTACACAGTGCTCCTGTCCCAGTGCGCGAGCCGCGTGCAGTGTCACGCCCAACAATATCTCCTCCGGCTCGAGCCCGAACAGTGTCGCGGCCATGTGCATCGCCGTGAGCAGGCTCGCCACCGGCGCGGAGCCGGGGTTGAGATCGCTCGCCACCGCCATGGGGACACCGCGCGCGCGCAACGCCGCGACCGGCGGCTTGCGTGTCTCGCGCAGAAAGTAGAACGCAGTCGGCAGCAGCACAGCCACCGTGCCCGCAACCGCCATGGCCTCGATGGCCTCGGCATCGGCGAATTCGAGATGATCGCAGGAGAGCGCCCCAAGCCTGGCTGCGAGGCGTGTGCCGCCCAGATTCGAGAGTTGCTCGCAGTGCGCCCGCAGCTCGAAACCGAGCGCCTTCGCGCGCTCGAATATCAGGCGCAGATCGTCGAGATCGAAACCGATATCCTCGACGAAGATGTCCACGGCGCGCGCGAGGCCCTGCCTGGCTACCGCCGGCAGCATCGTGTCGACGATTTCCCGGACGTAGTCCGCCTTTGTCATCCCGCGCGGGACCGCGTGCGCACCGAGAAATGTTGGATAGATTTCCAGCGGCGTGCGGGCATCCAGCGCGGCGATCGCGCGCAGCATCCTGAGCTCCTCATTCAGCGACAGACCGTAGCCGCTCTTTATTTCCACGCTCGTCACGCCTTCGCTCGCCAGGGCAGCGAGGCGCGGCAGCGTGGCCTCGACGAGCGCCGCTTCCGTCGCTCCGCGCACGGCTTCGACCGTGGAAAGGATGCCACCGCCGTTGCGCGCGATTTCCGCATAAGTGGCGCCCGCGAGCCTCATGAGATGTTCGCGCATGCGATCTCCCGCGTACAGCGCATGCGTGTGACAATCGATGAATCCGGGCAGAACGACACGATCGCCGGCATCCACGACCTCCCGTGCCGGTCCGTGCGCATCGAGGGCGGCGATGCATCCATTGTGTACCGCGAGCGAGCGAGCGTCAGCGAGATGAGCATCGCCGTCCATCGGGTACAATCGGGCGTTTTCGATCATCAGGTCGTACATGCGCGAGTGAGGGTATGCGCGAGTCGCTCGTCTTTCAACATGTCCTGACGCCTGCCGGCCTCGCTGCCCGCCAGCGCATTCGCATCGGCGCCGACGGCCTGATCGTTGTGATCGAAGCCGCCGGCGACGCCGAAGCCGATGGCTATCTGGCCGTCCCCGGCATGCCGAACGCGCACAGCCATTGTTTTCAACGCGCCATGGCCGGCTATGGCGAAGCGGCGAGCGGTAAGGACTCGTTCTGGACCTGGCGCGAGACCATGTATGCGCTGGCGCGACGCATCACACCGGACGATCTCTACGCGATTGCCTGCCAGGCATACGCCGACATGTTGCGCGGCGGTTTCACGAGCGTGGGCGAATTTCATTATCTGCATCATCTGCCGGACGGCGAGCGTTCGCCGGCCATGGCCGAGGCAGTGATCGCAGCCGCGCGTTACACCGGCATCCGGCTCATCATGTTGCCGGTCCTGTATATGCGCGGCGGATTCGGCCATGAGCCATTGCCCGGGCAGCGGCGCTTTGTGCATTCGAGTGTCGCCGAGTTCTGTGAGCTGCTCGGAGCAGTCAGGGAGACTGGCACGCCCTGCGGCGTCGCTCCGCATTCCCTGCGCGCCGTGCCAGCGGAAACTCTCGCTGAGCTGGTGGGCCGCGCGCGCGCCATGCTCGGTCCCGAATGCCCGGTGCACATGCACGTCGCGGAGCAGACGAAAGAAGTGGAGGAGTGCCTCGTCGCGCACGGAACGACGCCGCTGAGACTCCTTGTGGACAGCGTCGACCTCGACGGACATTGGAATCTTGTGCATGCAACGCATGCCGATGAACAGGAGCTGCGGCTGATACGGCAGAGTGGCGCGCGCGTCGTTATCTGTCCGTTGACCGAGGCCTACCTCGGCGACGGCGTTTTTCCGGCCGGGGCATTTCTGAGCGCCGGTGGCCAGGTCGCCATCGGCTCCGACAGCAATGCGCGCATCGATGCACTCGAGGAGTTGAGGCTGCTGGAATACGGGCAGCGGCTGACGCTTCGCAAACGCGCCTGCCTGGCCGATGCGGACGGCATCGGCATACCTATGTGGGCGCATATTGCCGCCGCGGGGGCAGAGGCGCTGCATGAACCGGTCGGATCGCTGGCGGCAGGCAAACGCGCCGATATCGTGGTGTTCGATGCGATGGAGTCGCCGCTGCGCGGGCCCGCGCCGCAAAGGGCCATGGACGCGCTGCTCACGGGCGGATCTGCGCGCAACATTCGCGACGTCTACGTGGGCGGCGAGCGTCGCGTCGCGGACGGCCGGACCGTCGCGGCTGACGTGATCGGCGAGCGCTTTGCCGCCGCCGTCGATCGCCTGCTGCGAAGCCGGCCGGAAGGATGACCAACCCGTTCGTGCATCTTGCGCCGCAGGGTGAGGAACAACCGGTGCTCGTCAGCATTCCGCACACAGGCACGCAGGTTCCCCGCCACATTGCCGCCACTTTCGCTTCGGAGGCGATGCGCCGCCTGCCGATGACGGACTGGCACCTGCACCGGCTGTACGATTTTCTGCCTCAGCTCGGCATCGACGTCCTGCATGCGACATACAGCCGCTTCGTCATCGATCTCAACCGGCCGCCGGAGCCGAAGGCCTTGTACCCCGGCCGTTTCGAGACCGGGCTCGTGGCTGAACGCACATTTCAGGGTGAAACGATTCATGCGGTGGCGCCTGATGCGACCGAGATCGAGGCTCGCAAGTCCCGTTACTACGAGCCGTACCATGCGCGGCTTGCCGCGCTGCTGGAAAACAAGCGTCGGCGCTTCGGCCGGGCAGTCCTGATCGACGCGCACAGCGTCGCATCCGCGCCGAGCCTGCTGCACGGCGCACTCGAGCGCGAGATTTATCTGGGCGACCGCGACGGGGCGACCTGCCTGCCATGGTTCAGAGAATTTTTCGAGGAGGCCTTCGCGAAAACCGGTTTGACCGTGTCGCTCAATGAGCCTTACAAAGGCGGGTACACGACCGACCATTATGGGCGGTTGCCGGGCATCGATGCGCTACAGATCGAAATGTGCCAGCGCGTCTACATGGACGAGAATAATCCCGCGGCCGCGCTCGAGCAGCCGCGCTTCGAAGCAACGCGCCGCCTGCTGCGCGAGATTTTTCAGCGTTTAGTGCACAAGCTTGCAGCGAGCGCCGTCCCCTCTCCTTCAGCAAGCGGGTAGGAGCGAGGGGACATGCTTCACTCCATCGGCTTGCGAAAACGCAGCGTCATGCGGTCGCTTTCACCGATCGCCGCGTAGCGCTCCCGATCCTGGTCCTTCAGGCGAAAGGATGGCGGCAGTGTCCAGACGCCTTCCTCGTAATCCTTGGTGTCTTTCGGATTGGCGTTGATCTCTGACGAGGCCGCAAGCTCAAAGCCGATCTGTTCCGCAAGTTCGATGACGTGCCGCTCCGGCACATAACCACGGGGTGCGCTTTCCGCTACGTTCCAGCCCGGTTCGCCGCGATGCTGCACCACGCCGAATACTCCGCCCGGCTTCAGCACGTCGTAGGCCGCCCTGTAGACCGTTTCCTCGACGCCGGCCTCGATCCAGTTGTGCGTGTTGCGGAAGGTGAGGACCACGTCCGCCGAGCCCGGCTCGCCAAGCGCGATCTGATCCGGCGGCGCGAGCGGGATGACCTCCACGCGGTCGTAGATTTCCGGCTCGGCCTCGAGCAGCTCCATGAATTTGGCGTGGATGCCGGCGCGGTACTCCGGCTCTGCACCGGCTCCGAAGCTCGCCGCCACCAGTTTGCCGCGCTCGCGGAGAAAAGGTGCCAGGATTTCCGTGTACCATCCTGAGCCCGGCCACAGCTCGACGACCGTCATGTGGTCTGCGATCTGGAAGAATTCGAGCGTCTGCGCGGGATGCCGGTATTCATCCCGGGCGCGCGCCTCCGCCGAGCGATGCTCGCCGCCCACCGCCGCCGCAAGCGCCTCGTCCGGCAGCCGATTCGGATCCAGGATTGCTCGCTCGGCCGGCGATGTTTTCTCTTCGATCGGCGCCGTATGCTCCTCGGCCGGCGGCGAGGCGGTCGCGGGTTCCGCATCCTCGCGATCGGCGCAGGCCTGCAATGCCCAGGCGGCCAGTGCTAAAATCGCCATCCGCACAAGCTTCATGTTCTTATCTCTCCTCGTGAACTATCCGATCACCGGGCGAACATCCCGCAACGGTCCACTATAGCAGCGGCGCAGGACGGATTACCAACCGATGCACTGGAACACGTTTCCGCTGCGGCTCGAGGCCGCCCGCAAGGTGACGCCGAGCATCCTGCATCTCGAGTTCGCACGCGCAGACGGCGAGACATTCGAGTTTACGCCCGGCCAGTTCATCAACATTCATTTCGAGCACGAGGGCCATCCGGTGCATCGCAGCTACAGCGTGGCGAACTCGCCCGAAGTGGCCGATACCATCCAGATTGCAGCGTCGCCCGTGCAAGACGGGCTGGCGACGCGTTTGTTGTTCGGGCTGAAGCCCGGTGATGAGATTGCGAGCAGCGGCCCGTACGGTCGATTCGTGCTGCGCGATGATCCGCCCTGCCGTTACGTGCTTGCCGGAACCGGCACCGGCGTCACGCCCTATCGTGCCATGCTGCCCGAGCTCGAGCGGCGCCTCGATAACGGTTACAGCGCCGACCTGCTGCTCGGTGTCTGGAATCCCGACGAGTTGCTCTACGGCGGGGATTTTCTCGCCGTGGCGGAACGCTGCGACAGGTTCCATTTCCATGCCTGCTACAGCCGCGCGGTGTCGGATGACCCGCAACCCTTCGAGACGCGCGGCTACGTGCAATCGCGTTTCGCCGCGCTCGATCTCGATCCGCAGTCCGACATCATCTATCTGTGCGGCAACCCGAACATGATCGACCAGGCGATGGCCAGTCTCAAGGCGCTCGGCTTCCCGAGCGCGCGACTGCGGCGCGAGAAATACTTGTCCGCGCGCTCGTGACGCTTGCTCGTTCCAGGGCCTTTGTCATACTATTGTATGACAAAGGCTGGAGGTGTGAAAGATGCGTGTCAATGCCAGGCTGGACGAGGAAACCGGCCGAAAGCTGAGTTATCTGAAGCGGGCCGTCGGGCGCCCCGCGAGTGAGATTATCCGCTCGGCTATCGATGCCTATTACAACCAGCTTCTTAAACGGGGGGCGAAGTCGGCCGAGCTGCTCACCGGTACAGGGTTCGTCGGTTGCGGTGAAGGCGATATCGATCTGTCCGTATCCTATAAAGGAGCATGGCTGAACGAACAGCATCGCAAGCATGGTCATCGCTGATACCGGCTTCTGGCTCGCCCTCGCGAACAGGAAGGACCTCCATTACGCGACCGCAAAGCTGCGCCTCAGTCAGTTGAAGGAAGGTCTCGTCACCACCTGGCCGGTGATGACCGAGACATGCCATCTTCTGCTGCATCGGCTGGGTGGCGACGCGCAGCGACGTTTCGTGCGCAGTTATTCGCTCGGTGCATTCGAAGTCTTCGACCTGGAATCCGGGCATGCCCGACGCATCGAAGCGTATATGCGCAAGTATGCCGATCTGCCGATGGATCTCGCCGACGCCTCGCTCGTGATCCTCGCCGAGCATCTGGGCCACGGGCGCATTCTCTCGACGGACGAACGCGACTTCAGAACGTACCGCTTCAAGTCTCGCCGGCCGTTCGAGAATCTCTTCTTTTCGGATGATTGAGCTGCCAGGCATCTTTGCGATGCGATATCTGCCGGCTTGCCTCTTACTGTCGGTCGCGTGCCTTCGGGCAGCGGCGGTCATGGCCGATTCGCTGAACGCTTTCGACGAATTCGTGCGCCGATACGAAGCGGCCCCTATAGCCGAGAGGCAGGACCTGGTCGACTCCTTCGTTGTCACGCAAGGGGAACGAGGGGGCTTCCCCATCATCGAAGGTGAATCCGGCGCCGTGTTCTTCAATGTCAGTGCTGGCAGCGAGGAGTCTGTTCGTTTGATCGGGAGCTTTAAGGCTCGCAGCTTCTACAACGCGTACTGGGACGAAGTCGGCGAAGAAATGCAGCCGATCACGGACGGTGCCCTTGTGTATTTCAAACGGATGAGATTCGAGCCGGACGCGAGGCATGATTACCTGTTTGTGGTGGACGGGAAGGAAGTGCTCGACCCGCTCAACCCACGACGCGTGCCTAGCGGCCCCAATCGGGCAGCCGGTCGAGGCCGCGCATGAGGGGCACAGCTTCGCGACTTGGCGGCACCTCACGGACGACATGCTCCTGCACTTTTTCCCCGCCGGAAGCGACGCTCCGCAGGCGCCGCGCCTCAAACGACCAGCCGCTTATAACGCAGCCGGTGCGGCTGGTCGGCGACCTCGCCAACACGCCGGCGATAGTCCTGCTCGTATTCGGCGTAGTTGCCTTCGAACCAGACCACGCTGCTGTCGCCTTCGAAGGCGAGCATGTGTGTCGCGATGCGGTCGAGGAACCAGCGGTCGTGCGAGATGACGGCGGCACAGCCGGGGAAATCGAGCAGCGCTTCCTCCAGCGCGCGCAAGGTTTCCACGTCGAGGTCATTGGTCGGCTCGTCGAGCAGCAGGAGATTGCCGCCGGCGCTCAGGACCTTGGCCAGATGCACGCGATTGCGTTCGCCGCCGGACAGCAGGCCGACCTTCTGCTGCTGCTGCGAGCCGCGGAAGTTGAACCGGCCGACATAAGCTCGTGAGGGCGTTTCGTAGCTGCCGATGCGCATGATGTCCTGCGCGCCGGAGATTTCCTCCCAGACGGTCTTGTCGTCGTCGAGCGACTGGCGTGACTGATCGACGGCGGCCATCTGCACCGACTCGCCGATGCGGATTTCGCCGGCATCCGGCTGTTCCAGGCCTGTGAGCATGCGGAACAGGGTCGTCTTGCCGGCGCCGTTCGGTCCTATGACGCCGACGAGGCCGCCGGGCGGCAGCTTGAACGACAGATCGTCGATCAACAGACGTTCGCCGTATGCTTTGCTCAAGCCTTTCGCCTCGACCACGAGATCGCCGAGCCGCGGTCCCGGCGGAATGTAAATTTCGTTGGTCTCCTGGCGCTGCTGGTATTCCGGCGACTGCAGCTCCTCGAAGCGCTTGAGGCGCGCCTTGCTTTTTGCCTGCCGGCCCTTCGGGTTCGCACGCACCCATTCGAGCTCGGCGTGCATGGCCTTGCGGCGCGCTTCCTGCTGCTTTTCCTCGTGCGCCAGCCGTTGCTCCTTCTGCTCGAGCCACGAGGAGTAGTTGCCCTGCCAGGGAATGCCGTGGCCGCGGTCGAGCTCCAGAATCCAGCCGGCGACGTTGTCCAGGAAGTAACGGTCGTGGGTAACGGCAATGACGGTGCCGGGATACTCGCCGAGATAACGCTCGAGCCACGCGACGGATTCCGCGTCCAGATGGTTGGTCGGTTCATCGAGCAGCAGCATGTCGGGCGCGGAGAGCAGCAACTGGCAGAGTGCAACGCGCCGCCGCTCGCCGCCTGAAAGCTGCTCGATGCGCGCTTCCCAGGGCGGCAGCCGCAGCGCGTCGGCAGCGATCTCGAGCTTGCGCTCGAGATCCCATGCGCCGGCCGCCTCGATCGCTTCCTGCAGTTTGCCCTGTTCCTCGAGCAGCGCGTTCATTTCGTCTTCGCCCATCGGCTCGGCAAATCGCAGGCTGATATCGTTGAAGCGGTCGAGCAGGGCCTTCGTTTCGGCGACGCCGACCTCGACGTTGCCGCGCACATCGAGCCCGGGATCGAGGCGCGGTTCCTGCGGCAGAAAGCCGACGCGAATACCGGGCTGCGGTCGCGCCTCTCCTTCGATGTCGCGATCCTCGCCGGCCATGATCCGCAACAAAGACGATTTGCCCGAGCCATTGAGGCCGAGCACACCAATTTTCGCCCCGGGGAAGAATGACAGCGAAATATCGCGCAGGATGAAACGCTTGGGTGGCACGAGCTTGGCCACCCGGTTCATGGTGTAAATGAATTGCGCCATATATAGCCTCAAAAAAGTGCTGAATTATCGGCCAATGGCAGCGACAATGGAAATGGGGACATTCCTGATTTGGCCACGGTGCGGCCAACGGTTGAGCTCAACAGCAAATAAATCGGGAATGTCCCCATTTCCCCCGAGGCAATAAAATGAACGACATCCCCGTTGCGGTCCGTGTTTTCGCCGGCGTCGAGCTGGCGCGCTACGGCTTCGGCGAGGACCATCCGTTCGGGCCGGACCGTCACGACGTGTTTCTGCGCGAGCTCGAAGCGGACGGGCTTAACGAGCGCGTCCAGTTCGCCGCGCCGCGCAGGGCGACGCGCGCAGAGCTCGAGGCGTTTCACACGCCGGCCTATGTCGACTGGGTGCGCGAGCGCTCGGCCGCCGGAAGCGGTTTTCTGGACGCAGGTGACACGCCGGCCCTGCGCGGCATCTTCGAGAGCGGCGCATACGTGGTGGGCACCACCGCGCAGGCGGTGCGGGACATCATGCGTGGCGCCTGCCGTCGCGCGTTCGTGCCCATCGGTGGACTGCACCATGCGCGGCGCGATGCCGCAGCCGGCTTCTGCGTATTCAACGATTGCGGCGTCGCCATCGAAATCCTGCGTCGCGATTTCGACCTGTCCCGCATCGCTTACGTCGATATCGATGCGCATCACGGCGACGGTGTCTATTATGGCTTCGAGGACGACCCCGTGCTCATTTTCGCGGACATTCATGAAGACGGCCGGTTCCTGTATCCGGGCACGGGCGCCGCCAGCGAAACCGGCAAAGGCGCCGCGAGCGGGCTCAAGCTCAATATTCCCTTGCCGCCCGGGGCAGGCGACGAGGATTTCAAGCGCGCCTGGGAGCGGGTCGAGCGGCATCTCGAAGCGGCGCAGCCGGAGTTCATTCTGTTGCAATGCGGGGCCGACAGCCTGGCCGGCGATCCGATCACGCATCTGAGGTTCTCCGAGGAAGCCCATGCGCTGGCGGCGCAGCGCGTTTGCGACATTGCGAGCCGCCACTGCGCGGGCCGCGTGCTCGGCATGGGAGGCGGCGGCTACCACCGGCGCAATCTGGCACGCGCCTGGTCGCGGGTCGTGCGCGCGTTCGTCGAAGCGGGTCCGTAAGCCCGACAGCCGAACGGTGAATGGGTTCGATTGCCGGGCGGCTTTCAATCCGCCGGTTGCCGTCGGGGTACAATTCCCGTTTACGTGCGGATGAGGATACAGAAACGATGTTCAGCGCCGATATGACCATCGCGGGCTTCGACGACCGCCTGCAGGAGGCGCTCGACGGCGAGCGCAGACGGCAGGAAGAGCAGATCGAGCTCATCGCGTCGGAGAACTACGCGAGCCCGCGCGTGCTCGCTGCACAGGGTACGGTGCTCACCAACAAGTATGCCGAAGGCTACCCCGGCAAGCGGTATTACGGCGGCTGCGAGTTTGTCGACATCGCCGAGCAACTCGCGATCGACCGGGCGAAGGAACTGTTCGGCGCGGCGTATGCGAATGTGCAGCCCCATTCAGGATCGCAGGCGAATGCAGCCGCGTATCTCGCCCTGCTGAACGCAGGAGACACGCTGCTCGGCATGAGCCTGGCCCATGGCGGGCATCTGACCCACGGCGCCAAGGTCAATATTTCGGGCAAGCTGTTCAAGGCTGTGCAATACGGCCTCAACGAGTCGACCGGCGAGATCGACTACGAGCAGGTCGAGCGGCTTGCCCGCGAGCACGAGCCGAAGCTCATCATCGCCGGCTTCTCGGCCTATTCGCGTGTGGTCGACTGGCAGCGGTTCCGCGACATTGCCGATGCCGTCGGCGCGTATTACCTCGTCGACATGGCGCACGTGGCCGGCCTGGTCGCAGCCGGCGAGTATCCGAGCCCGGTGGACATCGCCGATGTCACGACGACGACCACACACAAGACCCTGCGCGGGCCACGCGGCGGCCTGATCCTTGCGCGCGAAAACGAGGAGCTGACGAAGAAGCTTTCCTCGCTCGTTTTTCCGGGCACGCAGGGCGGCCCGCTCATGCACGTCATCGCCGCCAAGGCCGTCGCGCTGCTCGAGGCAATGCAGCCCGATTTCAAGACCTATCAGCATCAGGTAGTGGTCAATGCACGCGAAATGACGCGCATCCTCATGGAGCGCGGTTACAAGATCGTCTCCGGCGGCACGGACAATCATCTGTTTCTGATCGATCTGATCGACAAGGAGATCACCGGCAAGGACGCGGATGCCGCGCTCGATCGCGCCCGCATCACGGTCAACAAGAATGCCGTGCCCAACGATCCACGCTCGCCCTTCGTGACCAGCGGCTTGCGGCTGGGGACACCGGCGGTAACGACGCGCGGCTTCGGCGTCGACGAAATTGGCGAGCTCACGGGCTGGATCGCCGACATCCTGGACGACATCGAAAACGAAGCCACCATAGAACGCGTCGGAAAACAGGCGCTCGAGCTATGCCGACGTTTCCCCGTGTATGCCTGACGGCCGCCGCGAGACGCCATGCACTGCCCGTTCTGTGGTCACGATGAGACCAAGGTGATCGATTCGCGGCTGGCGGCCGAAGGCGATCAGGTGCGCCGACGGCGGCAGTGTCTCGATTGCGCGGAGCGGTTCACGACCTTCGAATCCGCCGAGCTGGTCATGCCGCACGTTGTCAAGAGCGATGAGCGGCGTGAACCTTTCGATGAGAGCAAGCTGCGCAGCGGCATCGTCAAGGC
>JACDCP010000074.1 GCA_013817465.1 Gammaproteobacteria bacterium
TGCGGCGTATCCGTTCGAGGACAGCAGTACGCTGGTCCGACCCGAGGACATCGTTCTGCCTTACCTGTATCTGCTCGGCCCGGACAGCCGCGGTATCACCGGTCAGCGATTCGACTGCCAGGCCTGATGCGCACTCGCAGGGCGGGCATCAGCCCGCCGGCTCGCTTCGCTCAACGAAGGGCATGCAGGCAATCGCGCTATTGGCATCATCGGCGCAAAAAAAAAGAAGTGCCTCCGGCGCAACGAGCGCAGACAACTGCGCATCGGACGGACTCGTTCTTTCGCGCACATCGGCGCGGTTGGCCGCATGAATTCGGCCCTACGGTGATGGAAGGTGAAGCCGCACGAGAATCGGGTCGTGGTCGCTCACCCGGTCGACGAACTCGGCATTGATGTGCACGACGTCGAGCTCGGCGTTTGCGGCGAGAGACGGGCTCACGAGCACGTGATCGAGCGCCTGCGAGTTGCCCTCGAATATATAGGTGTAGCGTTCGCGTTCCGGCAGCGTACCCAGCAGATTGACGAGACCGCCTGCCGATGCACCGATTATCTGTAGCGGCTGCGAGAAATCGAAGTCATTGAAGTCGCCGAGAACGATGATGCCTGCATCGGTGCCGGCGATTCCGTCCAGATAAGCTGCAATTGCGGCCGCCTGCGCCGTACGACGATCGGCATTGCCATCCACGGGCGGACGCACCCGGCCAAAGAGCGGCGTGCTGCCGCGCTTCGATGACAAATGGACATTGACAATGATCAGACGCCGGTCATGGAATGAGAATTCGGCGACGAGCGGCTTGCGGCTCGCCACAAAAGCATTGCCGCCGGTCTGTCGCACCCCTTCGATTCTCCGCAATGAACCCTCTACGAGCGAGACCCGCGCGGGATTGTAGAGAAAGCCGGCGCGGATGTTGCCACCCGGGACGCCACCGTCCGCACCGTCACGCGGCGCGACGTCGACGTAACGGTAGCGCGGTCCGCCGGCCGCTGTCAGTTCCTGGATCAGCCGGGCCGCGGTGGCCCCCGCATCGACTCCGCCCGAATCCCCGGTCCCATCGCTATCCAGAATTTCCTGCACAGCGACGATATCGGGTGATCGCAGATGCGAGACGATCCGCCGCGCCAGGGCCGCGAATCGTCCGGGAAGATCGTGAGCAGTACCGCGGTGCGCGCCGAGGTTATGGACGTTGAAGCTCGCGATTGTCAGTTGGCCATGCGCGGCCTCGAGCCTCGTGATCTCTCGCCGCAGGCGAGCCGGGCCGATGTCGAACGGCTCGGTTGCCCGGACTTCGTAGTTGCCGAACGAGTAACCGACGACGCCGACAATGTCACCGAGCGCGACGCCGACATCCGGCGCCCTCCGCAAGCCGCCAGGCAGTTCCCGGTCGAGCTGCAACTGCACGCGCTCCGGATTGAAATCGCCGGCCGCGATCGTAATGCCCCCTCGCGCATTCCTGCCCGTGGCCGACTTTCCGCGGCCGGGCAAAACGAAGAGTTCGCCGTAATCATTGAGCGCGCTGACGGTCACCGGCTGCTCGATGCGTACACGCATGGCTTCGAGGCTTTCGAAGAAATCGATCGCATCATCGGCCGGGTCGAAGCTGGCGAGTCCGTCGTCATCGATGTTTGAAACCGGCGGCATGCGACCGGGCGGCCCGATAATGACCGGTGGCGGAAGCGCATCGAGCCGGCCCAGCCGCCGAATCGAAGGCTTCGTCAGCTCGGTGACCGACAGATTGCCGGTCCGCGTGCCGCCCGGCACGAACTCCTGCACCCTCGCCTGCACTTCCAGTCGTTCGCCCACTGCGACCTGCGGCCGGTTTTCGGTGAAAACAACGATGGCATCGGAGGTCGCGGAATCGCCGTCGCCCTCCTCGTCCTGCAAATAGAAACCGCGGCGATCGACGGCCGTCACGTAGCCCTGGGTGGTGATCTCGCGTCCGGTTAAGGGCGACTCGTGACCGGCGCCCTGGATCGCCGGAATGGCTAACGCACCGCATCCGGCGAATACACAGCTCGCCGCGAACGGCATGGCGAACCAGGGGTGCGCTCGCCGGAAGCTCGCTTGACGGATGCGTGACGCCTGTTTGAAGATGGCCCGGAAACTGCCGAATCTGATCATCGATACAGGGTGCAAGGAATGAAACATAGAGTCCATCTCATAATCCTACGCGAGCCGCGTTGTCACCCAATCGCCTGTCGGCGAGGCGCCCGCAGGCAAGACGCCCGGCGCCGACCGTATCCGATATACGGTCAAGCCGGGCAACGCAGCATCCGGGCGAGTGGGTGGCAACCCTTCGGGACGGCGGCCAGATTCGCCCAGAGCCGCGTTGCTCCTCGCTTATTTGCAATCAGCAAACAGCGCTTGCCGCGCCTGGCTCTGAACGCTTCTGGCCGCCGTCGCGGCCGCGGAGGGTTATGAGATGGACTCTTATCACAACTGGCTGATTGTAGCCATCATGTGCGGGTTGGCAGCCGCCTGCAGCGATCCCCACGGGGACTTTGAATCCGCCCGGCAGGCGGATACACGGCAAGCCTATGATGCATTTCTCGAGGAATATCCTCAGGGCGAGTACGCAGACCGGGCGCGGGCGCGCATCGAACAGATGGAGCGCGACGCAGCGTGGCAAACAGCACAGCGGGAAGGCACGGCGGAAGCTTTCGGCGCGTTCCTCAATCAGTATCCCGACGGCGCTCACTCGGAAGAGGCGATGCAGCGGCGCACCGAGCTCGAACGTGAGGCCGAGTGGGAACGGCTCAGCGCGCAGGAGGATGTTCCAATCGAGAGCCTGAGCGAATTCGCCGCTACCTATCCCGACAGCACCGAAGCCGCTCAGGCGCGCAGCATGATCGCGGCGCTGGAGACCGAGAGGGCTGCGCAGGCGGATGATGCAGTGCCGGAAACTGCGCCCCGGGAAACGGTCGAGGAAACGCCCGCTCCTGCCGGGCCCCAACCCGCCGCACCGAGCGGCGATTTCCGGGTTCAGCTCGGCGCCTTTCGCGCGGAAGGCTCGGCAAACGAGGAGCGCGGCCGCCTGCAGGAAGCGCATGGCGGGTTGCTCGGCGAAATCACCGTCGAGGCGCCGGCAGCAGGCTCAGGCTTTCACCGTATACGTTCCGCACCGATGACCCGGGAACTCGCACGCGAAGCCTGCGCGAAGCTCGAGGAGCTGGAACAAGCCTGCATCGTCGTCGATCGTTAAGAACCCTCGATGTCGTCAGTGGCTCCTTAATGATGGCTGCCTCTACCTGCCACCGCCGCGGCATGCGCAGGTAGCGCGCTCGGGCAAAGTTCGCGAAGCCGGCATTGTTCGCAAAGCGGCTTAGGCCGGCAGAAGGTCTGGCCGTGCCGAACGACGAGGGCATGCAGCTCGCTTAGCGAGCTCGAATCGGCACCGAGCGCGCATTCGACACGCCGGCGCACGACCTCATAATTCCGCTGAGCCAGCGCATCGATCAAACCCAGACGGCCGAACAAACGATACGCGTAAGCGTCGACAACAAAAACGGGGCGTTCGCAGGCGTAGAGCAGAATCGCATCGGCGGTCTCAGGACCGATGCCGTGCACGCCGAGCAACGCCTCCCGCAGAGCCGGGGTGGACATGGCGCCCAGTCCGGGAAAGCCGCCGTGTGCTGCCAGCCACCGGCAGAAGCGCGTCAGACGCGCTGCCTTCACGCGATAGAAGCCGCAGGGCTTCAGCAGCTCCTGAAGATGTCCTTCCCCCATCCGCAAGAGCGCATCGATCCCGAGGCAATTCGCAGCGCGCAGGTTTTCGATCGCGCGAGCCGCGTTTCGCCAGCTCGTGCGCTGCGTGAGGATCGCGCCGACGGCAATCTCGAAAGCATCTTCTCCCGGCCACCAATCCTGAGGGCCGTGCATCTCGAGCAGGCGGTCGAGCAGCTCTGGCGGAGTCAACGGCGTCGCGGGCGCGCACTCCGCTTCTTCGGCCGCGCTTGCTCCGGCTGGCACACCGGCGCCATGCCCGCGGCACGATACAGCGAGGCGAGCTCGTCCGCAGCGAGCATGCGGTGCTCGCCGGGTTTCAGGTCGCGCGCCAGTTCCACGGTTCCGTAACGCACGCGAAGCAGACGATTCACCTGACAGCCCAGCGCCTCGAACAGCCGGCGCACTTCGCGTTTCCTGCCCTCGCGCAGCGAGACTCGGTACCAGCGGTTCGCTCCGGTCCCGCCGCCCGGCTCGATGCGCTCGAAGCGCGCGGAGCCATCGTCGAGCTGCACCCCTTCGAGCAGCCGCTTGACAATGTCCGGGCGCAACTCGCCGAGCACGCGCACCGCATATTCACGCTCGATGCCCCGCGACGGATGCATCAGCGCGTGCGCGAGCGCGCCGTCCGTCGTGAACAGCATCAGTCCCGCGCTATTGATATCGAGCCTGCCGACCGCAACCCATCGCTGGCCGCGCAGCCGAGGCAACTTCGCGAATACCGACGGGCGGCCCTCGGGATCCTTGCGCGTCGCAATTTCTCCGATCGGCTTGTGATATGCGAGGGCGCGCGGCGCGGGGTTTTCCGTCGCGGCAAGCCGCACCGGCCTGCCGTCAATGGAGATGCGTTCTTCGCCCGTGATGCGGTCGCCCGGATGCGCCGGCTTACCGTCGACCGCAATACGGCCAGCCTCGATCAGCGCATCGATGGCCCGTCGTGAGCCAATGCCTGCACCGGCAAGCACCTTCTGGATGCGGGCGCTCATTCGCGCAGCGAGTCGGGCTCCTCCGCCCAGGCTTCTTCCGGCTCCATGGGCCATGAGTCCGCCTCGCGCACGTCCGGCACAACGTAAAGCCTGGGCGCTTCGAGCTCCAGCTCCACGTTGGGGTCGTCGAGATCGCGTATTTCTGCGAGCGGCGGCAGATCCTCGAGCCGGCGCAGCCCGAAGTAATCCAGAAAATGGTGCGTCGTGGCGTACAGGGCGGGCTTGCCGGGAACGTCGCGGTGACCCACGATCCGCACCCAGTTGCGTTCCTCCAGGGTGCGCATGATGTTCGTGCTGACGCTGACGCCGCGAACCTCTTCGATTTCGCCGCGGGTCACGGGTTGCCGGTAGGCTATGAGAGCCAGTGTCTCCAGCAGAGCGCGTGAATAGCGCGTCGGACGTTCCTGCCAGAGCCGGGAAACGAACTCGCCGAATTCGCTGCGCACCTGTATACGAAAGCCGCTCGCGACTTCCCGCAGCTCGATCCCACGCTCCGCGAACTCGGCATCGAGCGTGCCGAGCGCGGCACGCAGCAGAGCCTTCGGTGGCTGCTCGTCGCCGAATATCGCCTGGAGCTGGTCGAGACCGAGTGGACAGTCCGCGGCAAGCAGCGCGGCTTCAATGACGTTCTTGACCTGGTGTTCTTCCATATACGCAGGGCGGGTTTCAACCCGCCAGCTCCCGCTGAATTGACCATGACGGCCGAAGGAAGTCGGCCTTACATCGCGATCGCATTCTCCGGTTTCGGCGCGGCGAGGCGAATGTGGATCGGCGCAAACGGCTCCGCCTGCACGACCTCGATCAACGACTCCCTGATGAGCTCGAGCACGGCGATGAAGCTCACCGTAACACCCGTGCGGCCTTCTTCCGGTCGGAACAAGCTTGAGAAATCGATGAACGTGGGCGCGGCCTGCAAGCGATCGAGGATTTCCGACATGCGTTGGCGCACGGAGAGCGGCTCGCGTTGCACGTGCAGGTGGGCGAACATCTCGGCGCGCTGCACGACATCCTTAATAGCCCGCAGTAATGCATCCAGGCTCACATCCGGCAGGACCATGACGACCTGCCGGTCGACCAGCTCGGCACCGGCGGAATACACATCACGCTCCAGCCGCGCCAGGCCATCCAGGTCTTCGGCCGCTTTCTTGTAGCGCTCGTATTCCTGCAGCCGGCGCACCAGCTCGGCGCGCGGATCGGCTTCCTCCGCCTCTCCCGATACCGGCCGCGGCAGTAGCATGCGCGATTTGATCTCGGCGAGCATGGCCGCCATCAGCAGGTACTCGCCGGCCAGCTCGAGCTGGAGCTCGCGCATCAAGTCGATATAGCGCACGTACTGGTGGGTGATTTCCGCGATCGGAATGTCTAGGATATCGATGTTCTGGCGCTTGATGAGATACAGAAGCACATCGAGCGGACCCTCGAAGGCCTCGAGGAAGACCCTGAGCGCATGCGGCGGAATGTACAGGTCACGCGGCAGCTCGGTGAGCGGCTCACCCTCGATGACCGCGAACGGCATCTCGCGCTGTGCGGGCTGCCCCGGACGTGCCGCCGTGCTTTCCGGCAAGCCCCGGACGATCTCGAGCTCAACAGTCATGGCGAGTTCCCGGATTCATACATAGTCGAGCCGCATGGCCTCGCGCACTTCGTCCATCGTAGTGCGAGCGACCTCTCGCGCGCGCTCGTTGCCTCGTGCGAGTATATCGCGCACGTAGCCCGGATTCGCCTCGTATTCGCGCGCGCGTTCGCGAAAGCCCGAGATTTCGGCCACGATGCGCTCAGTCACCGGGGCCTTGCACTCGACACAGCCAATGCCGGCGCTGCGGCAGCCCCATTGCACCCATTCTTGCGTCTCCGTATCGGAGTAGACCTTGTGCAGATCCCATACCGGGCACTTCTCGGGTTCGCCGGGATCGGTGCGTCGCACCCGGGCCGGGTCCGTCTGCATCGTCCGGAGCTTGCGCACGACAGCGTCGGGGTCTTCCCGCATGGCGATAGTGTTGCCATACGATTTCGACATCTTCTGGCCGTCGAGGCCAGGAAACTTCGGCGTTTTCGTCAGCAGGACTTCGGGGGGCACGAGGATGCTGCGCGAGCTGCCCTCCAGATAGCCGAGCAGCCGTTCGCGCTCAACAAGGCGCAGCCCGGCGTGATTCACAATCAGCTTGCGGCCGGCTTCGACCGCCCCGGCCTCGCCCTGCTCCTGGTGGCGTCGTCGCAACTCACGAAATGACGCGCCGTCCGCAGCGCCGAGCCGCTCGGCGGCGCGCTCGGCCTGCCGTTCAAAATCCGCCTCGCGTCCATAAAGATGATTGAATCGACGCGCTACCTCGCGCGTCAGCTCGACGTGCGCGACCTGATCTTCACCGACCGGTACCCAGGCCGGTTTGTACATGAGGATGTCCGCGCTCTGTAGGAGGGGATAGCCGAGAAACCCGAAGGTCGAGAGATCTTTCTCCTTGAGCTTCTGCTGCTGATTCTTGTAGCTCGGCACGCGCTCCAGCCACGGCACAGGCGTGATCATCGACAGCAGCAGATGCAGCTCGGCATGCTCCGGGATACGCGACTGCACGAACAGCGTGGACACGCTTGCATCGAGCCCCGCAGCCAGCCAGTCGACGATCATCTCGTGCAGATTGTCCCCGACCCGCGCCGGATTCTCGTAGTCGGTCGTCAGCGCATGCCAGTCGGCGACAAAGAAGAAACACTCGTGCTCGTGCTGCAGGGCGACCCAGTTCTTGAGTGCACCATGATAGTTGCCGAGGTGCAGCCCGCCGGTCGGGCGCATGCCCGAGACGATGCGCTTGCTGGCCCCGGCCGTTTTCACCGGTTCTTTATCCATCCGGCTGCGCAGTCATCTGGTCGGCACGCCGGTTACTGCAAACACAATCGCGGACACCGCCATGACGGCAGGTTGGAGCACTTTCCACAGGCCAACAAACAACAAGCCCAGGACGATAAAAATGCCATACGGCTCGATCGCATCGAGCTTGTCGGAAAGCCGCACCGGCAGCAGTCCACTGGCGACACGACCACCGTCCAGCGGCGGTATCGGCAGAAGATTGAAGATTGCAAGCAGAACATTAATGAGCACACCGGCCTGCCCCATCTCGACCAGCCATTGTGCCGTCGATCCCAGCCCGGTGCCGATCGACAGCACCAGGCTGATCAGCAGCCCCCAGCCGAGCGCCATGACCATGTTCGAGGCCGGGCCTGCCGCGGCCACGATGACCATGTCGCGCCGGGGATTGCGCAGATTGCGCGTGCTCACCGGCACCGGCTTGGCCCAGCCGAAAATGAAACCGCTGAAGAACAGCATCACCGCCGGTACCAGGACCGTGCCGATCGGATCGATGTGCTTGATCGGGTTCAGCGTCACGCGGCCGAGCATTTCAGCGGTGCGGTCACCGTAACGGCGCGCCACGTAGCCGTGCGACGCCTCGTGCAAGGTGATCGCGAACAGCACGGGAATCGCCCAGACTGCCAGCGCCCGGGCGAAGCTCTCCAGGCTCATTTCGGACATCGCGGCATTATACGCATCCGACGATGGCTCACCTCACGAGGCCAAACTGCGATCCGAAGCTTCGAAGGCCCTCAGATCGCCCTTACCCCGACGGATGATTTGTGCCACCGAGTGGCCGAGATCGATGATGCTGCTTGGCTCCATGCCGCAGGAACCGGCATCGATGATCGCCTCGACCTGATGCTCGAGCCGTTCACGGATTTCGACGGGATCGCTCAGCGGATACTCGTCCCCCGGCATGGTCAGCGTCGAGCTCATGATAGGCTCGCCGAGCTCGGTCAGCATGAGCTGCGGCACGGCATGATCCGGCACGCGGATGCCGATGGTTTTGCGGCGTGGATTGCGCAGACGATTCGGCACTTCGCTTGTCGCGCGAAGGATGAAAGTGTACGGCCCGGGCGTATGGGCCCTGAGCAGGCGGTACGCGCGGTTGTCCACCCGGGCATAGGTGGCGATCTCCGACAGGTCGCGGCATACCAGCGTGAAGTGATGGCTTTTGTCGGCCTTGCGGATGCGCCGGATTCTCTCCATGGCCGCCTTGTCGCCGATCTGGCAGCCGAGCGCATAACAGGAGTCGGTCGGATACACGACCAGGCCGCCGTCACGGATGACGTCCACTGCGCGTCGGATAAGCCTCAGCTGCGGGTTTTCGGGGTGTACCTGAAAGAACTGGCTCATGCGGCACAGTTTACCGGCTGCGGCCGCCAGCCGCTGCCCGGTGGGAGCGGCCGTTCGATTCCGTTATCATGGGCGTCCGGCCCCTCCCGTCAGCAATCCATACCCATGCAGCTTCTATTCGACTTTTTCCCGGTCGTGGCGTTTTTCATCGCGTTCAAACTTTACGACATGTTCGTCGCGACGGCCGTCATCATCGTCGCGGCAGTGCTGCAGATCGCCATTCACTGGCTATGGAAGCGATCGTTCAATCGCATGCACATCGTATCCGCCCTGCTGATCCTCATATTCGGCGGAATAACGCTGACCTTTCGCAACGAGCTCTTCATACAATGGAAACCTACCGTGCTCTACTGGCTGTTCGCGGCCGTCTTTCTCGCCAGCCAGTATGTCGGCGGCAAGCCGATCGTCCAGCGCATCATGCAGGAAGTCGTGCAGCTCGAGGCCAGGCAGTGGCGCAAGCTGAATCTGATGTGGGTTGTATTTTTTGCCGTCCTCGGCGCCCTGAACCTGTATGTCGTCTACCAGTTCACTGAAGACACCTGGGTAAACTTCAAGCTGTTCGGCCTGCTGGGGCTGACTCTGGCCTTCGCAATGCTGCAGGGCATCTGGCTCGCCCGCAAGGCTGCCGCAAGTTCCACCGAATCCCGTCAGGACGTCTGATGCTCTACGCTGTATTTGCCGAGGACGTGCCAGACAGCGCCGCCTTGCGCGCCAAGGGGCGACAAGAGCATTTGCGGCGTCTGCATGAGCTCGTAGAGGAAGGCCGGCTCGTCCTCGCCGGACCGCACCCGGCAGTCGACAGCCCTGAGCCGGGCCCGGCAGGCTTCAGCGGCAGCCTGATCGTGGCAGAGTTCGATTCGCTGGTTGCGGCCCGCGAATGGGCGGAAGCGGATCCGTTTGCGGCTGCGGGTGCCTACGCGCGCGTGACGGTTAAGCCCTTCCGGCAAGTGCTGCCATGAATGCCGAGAGGATCGGCCGCATCCGCGCATGTCTCGACGAAGCACTCGCACCAGCGTCGCTCGACGTCGTCGATGAAAGCCACCTGCACGTCGGGCATGCCGGCGCGCGGGACGGCCGAGGTCATTTTCGCGTTCACATCGTTTCCAGCCGCTTTCGCAGGCAAAGCATGCTTCAACGACACCGCATGGTTTACGACGCACTGCATGGAATGATGTCGAGCGACATCCACGCTTTAAGTATTGACGCACGGGCGCCCGAAGAATCGAGCCGTCCCGGCTAGCAGAAAGCCCGTCTTTATTCACCTTATCGCGGCCGGTTGCTTGTCCGATCGCCGCCATCCGACCGAGAGGAAAATCATGAAGTACGTGAACATTGCGGCATGCGCGTCTCTGGCACTCGGCATGGCCGGCTGCGATCGGCCCGAAGCGCCGGAGTCGAACACTGACCAGGCCGAGCAAGCCGGTGAGGAAGCTGGCTTGATCGGTGCCGATGCCGAGCCGGTCAGCGTCAGCGAAGCCGAACTTACCTATTACCTGGAAAATCGTGTCCGCAAACCGCTGGAGGAAGTGACGGAGGAAGAACGTCAACAGGTACGAGAGGAGCTCAAGAAGCTGGAACTCGTCGCAAGTGAGGCCGACGAGCAGGGTATTGCTGACGACCCGGACGTCGCTGCACGGATCTCACTGGAGCGGAAAAGTATCCTGGCCCAGGCTTTGATCCAGCGGCATCTGGAAGAGAATCCAGTAACCGAGGAGGAGTTACGCGCCGAATATGAATCTCAGCTTGCCGGTTCGCCCCCGAAAGAATACAAGGCGCGGCACATACTCCTGGAATCCAAAGAGGAAGCTGAAGCCGTGATCGAACAACTCGACGAAGGCGCGGACTTTGCCGAGCTGGCTACGGAAAAATCCACGGATCCATCTGCGACCAATGGCGGCGATCTCGGATGGTTCACCCCCGACCGTATGGTCAAGCCGTTCGCCGATGCTCTCGCAGGCATGGAAACTGGCACGTACACCAAGGACCCCGTGCAAACCCAGTTCGGCTGGCACGTCATCCTGGCTGAAGAGAAGCGCGAGGCGACGCCGCCCACGTTTGAAGCGATAAAGGAGCAATTGCGGCCGGCCATTGAGCAGCGGCGGGTTGAAGAGCTGGTCGAGGGCCTTCAAGAGGATCCGGTCCAGAATCAATGATGAGATAAGTTCTCAACAATTCCCATATATGGGAAATATTGTGCGCCCTACTCGCGGGATGGGCTCTGTCAACTCAGGGTTTCTCCTTTCCGCCCAAATAATGCTGTGTACATTTCCCCTTTTTGGGTATTATGGGCCACACAACAACCAGAAACGGGAAATGATTCCCTAGATCCCGATAATATGTCTAATAATGACCCATCCCGCGAAAACGGAACTGCTCAATGGATTCCGGCATCTTTTGCGTCCATTAGTGCGGATTGCGCTTCGAAACGGGGTGGCTTTCGGGGAGTTCTCCGAGGTACTTAAGACAGTGTACGTGGAAATTGCGGCTAAAGACTTCCGTGTCCCTGGGCGCAAACTTTCACAGTCACGAATAGCAATAATTTCCGGCCTCACAAGAAAGGAAGTAGCGCGCATCGTCGTGGAGGTCAAGAATGATCGCGCAGTATCCATA
>JACDCP010000075.1 GCA_013817465.1 Gammaproteobacteria bacterium
CCGCCAGAATGGGCGGGCTATTCGGCGCCATCCGCGATGCAATGCCCGACTCATGGGGCCGCAAGGTTATCGAGCGCCACCTGAAGGGCCGGCTGGACGATATGGACTACTTGCTGCGCGCGCCGGACGACCGGGCCGGCGCGCTTGGGTTCGGACTTAACGCAGAGGCGCCCTCCCCTGAGAACCGTTTCAACCGCACGCTCGATCTGGAGCGCCTTCAACGCGCCGCCGATGCGGTCATCAAGGACGATCCGGATCTCGCAGGGAGTGCCGGCGAACAGGCCGAAGACCTGCTTCTGCTGGGCACCTCGATGGGCGGTGCCCGCCCGAAGGCTGTCGTCCAAGACGATGAGGCGCAATGGATTGCGAAATTCGCGCGCGACGACGACCGCTACAACTATCCGCGCATCGAGCACGCCCTGTTAGAGCTCGCCAAAGCGTGTGGTCTCAGCGCCGCAGACATCCGTCTCACCACCGTCGCAGATCGTGATGTGCTCCTCGTGCGCCGCTTCGACCGCGACCGCGCGCAAGCCGGGTACCTCCGTCACCGCATGATCAGCGCCGTCACACTGCTGCGTACCAACGATGATTCCGTCGCGCGCACGAACTGGTCCTACCTGCTGCTTGCCGATGAAATCCGCCGGGTCAGCGCCGAGCCGGCGGAGGATTTGCGCGAACTATTCACCCGGATGTGCTTTAACGCGGCGGTCTCGAATCTTGACGATCACCCGCGCAATCATGCCATCCTTGCAAAAGAGCGAAGCTGGCGGCTCAGCCCGGCCTATGACCTGACGCCGCAACCCGTCATCGCACGCGAGAACCGCGACCTGGCGATGGAATGCGGGCTACGGGGTCGCGGCGCCAACCAGACCAACCTGACCTCCGGCCATGGCCGCTTCCTGCTCAGCCGCGAAGTCGCCACGGACATCTTCGACACCGTCATCGAAACAGTGAGCAACCAATGGCGCGCCGCGATGCGCCGCGCCGGCGTCAGCGACCAGGACTGCGAGCGCATTTCCGGCGCCTTCCTCTACGACGGCCTTTTCTACGGCGGCGAGTAGCGCTGCGTATTCCACTGCATCATGTGCTGGATCGCTGGATCGCTGATGTTTGGTACCCCGTTGGTTGCCTCCGGTTCCTGTCGTCCGTTTTCCGTTCCCTGTAAACTGGCGCCATGTCTGTCTCCATCAAAACCCCCGAAGAGCAGCAGAGAATGCGCGTGGCCGGGCGGCTGGCCGCCGAGGTGCTGGACATGATCGGCGCCCGTGTCACGCCCGGCACGACCACCGATGAGCTGAACGCCATCTGCCACGACTACATCGTCAACCGGCAGCAGGCGATACCCGCGCCGCTGAACTACAAGGGTTTTCCCAAATCGATCTGCACGTCGGTCAATCATGTCGTCTGCCACGGCATACCCGGCGAGCGCAAGCTCAGGAGCGGCGACGTCGTCAACATCGACGTGACGGTCATCAAGGACGAGTTTCACGGCGATACCAGCCGCATGTTTTTCGTCGGCAAGCCCAGCGTGATCGGCGAGCGCGTGTCGAAGATCGCCCACGACAGCATGCGCGCGGGTATCGAAAAGGTGCGGCCGGGGACGCGCCTGGGCGACATCGGCCATGCGATCCAGCAGTACGTCGAGGGCAACGACTGCTCCGTCGTGCGCGAGTACTGCGGCCATGGCATCGGGCGCGTGTTTCACGAGGATCCGCAGGTGCTGCATTACGGCCGTCCGGGAACGGGCCTGACGCTCGAGCCCGGCATGACGTTCACGGTCGAGCCCATGGTCAATGCAGGCTCGCGGCACGTGAAGCTGCTGCCCGACGGCTGGACGGTCGTGACCAAGGACCACTCGCTGTCCGCGCAATGGGAGCACACTGTCCTCGTCACCGAAGACGGCTTCGAGGTGTTGACGCTGTCCGCGGACGGCGACATCTGAGCGCGGCCGTGGCGAGCATGTCCGTGCGCCCTCTTGCGGCCGGCCCGGGCACCCATACCTCAATGCCCGAGCTCGACGACCTCGACGCCCGCCTGGCGGAAGACGACGATGCGCTCGACGCCTTCCGCACGGCGCTGTCGCGCGGCGATGAGCGGCTGCGCGAGGCATTCGCCGCTGAAGTGCCCGCCGAGCAGCTCGTGCGGCAGCGCGCCGATCTCGTCGATGCGCTGCTGCTGCGCGCCTGGCGACGTCATTTCGATGCCTCAGCGCCCGGCATCGCACTGGTCGCAACCGGCGGATACGGGCGCGGCGAGCTGCACCCCTGCTCGGACATCGACGTGATGATCTTGCTGGCGCAGGACCAGACGACAGAAAGAGAAGATGCCCGTCGCGGGATTGAGGGGTTTCTTGCGTTCCTGTGGGATATCGGACTGGAGGTCGGACATAGCGCCCGTACCGTGGATGATTGTGTTGCAGCGGCCGCTGACGACATCACTGTCGCGACGAGCCTCATGGAGTCCCGCCTGCTCTGCGGGCCGGGGGAGCTGTTCGATGCGATGCGCCGCGCGACCGGTCCGCAGCACGTCTGGTCTTCGCGCAGCTTTTTCGAAGCGAAGCTCAGGGAACAGCTTGCGCGCCATCATCGCTTTCACGATACGGCATACAACCTCGAGCCAAACGTGAAAAGCAGCCCCGGCGGCTTGCGCGACATTCAGATGATCGGTTGGGTGGCCAAACGTCATTTCGGCGCGGCGAACCTGCACGAGCTGATCGCGCACGGCTTCCTGACCGAGAACGAGCACGCGCGTCTCATCGCGGGCCAGGCCTTCCTGTGGAAAGTCCGTTTCGCGCTGCACTTGCTCACCGGCCGGCGCGAGGACCGTCTGCTGTTCGATCACCAGCTCCGACTCGCGGCGCAGTTCGGCTATGAGGACGCGAGCTACACGCTGGCCGTCGAGCAATTCATGCAGCGCTATTACCGCACGATCATCGAGCTCAGCCGGCTGAACGAAATGCTGCTGCAGCTCTTTCAGGAGGCGATCCTGATCCCTTCCGGCGCGCCGCCGACGCCTGTCAACCCGCGCTTCCGCATCCGCAATGATTATCTGGAGGTCGTCGACGGCGGCGTCTTCGCCCGCGACCCTTCCGCGCTGCTGGAGATCTTTCTGCTCACGCAGCAGATTCCCCGTTTGCGCGGCGTCAGCGCTGCGACCATCCGCCTGATCCGCCGCAACGTCGACCTGGTCGACGAGCAGTTCCGGCAGCATCCGCGCAATCACCGACTGTTCCTCGAGATTCTGCGCGCGCCATCCGGCGTCACGCATGCGCTGCGCCGCATGAACCTCTACGGCGTCCTCGGTCGCTATATTCCTGCGTTCGGGCGCATCGTCGGACGGATGCAGTACGACCTTTTTCACGTCTACACCGTGGACGCGCACACATTGTTCGTGGTCGGCCGGCTGCGGCGCTTCGCAGTCGCCCGATATAATCACGAGTTCCCCCGCTGCAGCGAAATCATGCAGGCGCTGGCGAAGCCGGAGCTCGCCTACCTCGCCGGCATCTTCCACGACATCGGCAAGGGCCGCGGCGGCGATCATTCCGAGCTCGGCGCCGTCGATGCAGAAGCCTTCTGTCTCGAGCAGGGCCTGAGCCGCTATGACGCGCGGCTCGTCGCCTGGCTCGTGCGCCATCATCTCGTGCTGTCGATCACGGCGCAGAAAAAGGACATCAGCGATCCGCAAGTCGTGAACGAGTTCGCGCGCCAGGTCGGCGACCAGACGCACCTGGATTACCTGTACGTGCTGACGGTGGCCGACGTTTGCGGCACCAACCCGAAGCTCTGGAACTCCTGGAAGGCGGCCCTGTTCGAGGAGCTTTACGAGCGCACGCGGCGAGCGTTGCGGCGCGGTCTCGAAAGCCCGAGCGACAAGGACGAGCTGATTGCGGAAACGCAGGAAGCCGCTACCCGCCTGCTCATGGAGCGCGGCGTGGCACCGGAGCGCAGCCTCGCCGTCTGGGAGTCGCTCACCGATGAGTACTTCCTGCAGCACCGCCCGGAGGAGATCGCCTGGCACACGGCGTTGTTGAGCGCGCGAACCGATTCGCAGGCCGCAGATTACGGTGCGGATGATCCGATCGTCGCAGTCGAGGCTCAGCCTGGCCGGGGCGGCACAGCAGTTTTCCTCTATGCGGCAGAGATGTTGCACGGCTTCGCGCGCACTACGGCGGCCATCGACGAGCTCGGTCTGACTATCGTCGATGCGCGGGTGTCACACAGCGCGCCGGGCTTCAGCCTCGAAACTTACTATGTGCTCGAGCCGTCGGGGATACCGGCCGATGAGACGCGGCGCGCCGAGCTCGCGCAGGCTGTGTGGCAGGGTCTCATGGCAGATGGAGACAGGCCAACGCGTATTCTGCGGCGCGTGCCGCGGCAGGCGCGCATGTTCTCGACGCCGCTGCAGGTCGAGTTCAGTGAGGATCGCGCGAATGCGCGCAGCATTCTCGAGCTCATCGCCGGCGACCGCCCGGGTCTGCTGTCCGAAATCGCACAGGCCTTTCTCGCGGCGGGCGTCGAGCTCAGCGCCGCCAAGATCATGACTGTCGGCGAACGCGCGGAGGACGTCTTTTTTGTCAACGATCGCGCCGGCCGGCCGCTGAACGAGGCGGGCCGGTCGCGCCTCGAAGCCGAGCTCGAGCGCCGGCTCGGCGCCGGCGCGCCCTGACGTATGGACCGCAATCCGGGCGCATGGAGGACTGCGGCATGATGCACGACCACGCCGCGCTCGCGAGCACGATCGACGAGGCCTGGGCAAGACGCGACGGCCTGCGGCCCGGCGCCGTCGGCGCGAAGCAGCGCGAGGCGGTGCACGCGGCGGTGGAGCTGCTCGACTCGGGCACAGCGCGCGTCGTGGAGAAGACCGACGGCGAATGGAAAGTCCACGAGTGGCTCAAGAAGGCCGTGCTGCTCTACTTCCGCATCGAGCCGAACCGCATGCTCGAAGCCGGCGTGCTCAGATTCTACGACAAAGTGCCGTTGAAGTTTGCGCATGCTGCCGAAGAAGAACTGCGCGCCGGCGGGGTGCGTGTCGTGCCTCATGCGGTGGTCCGCAAAGGTGCGTACATCGAACCGGACGTCGTGCTCATGCCCTGTTACATCAACATCGGCGCGCGCGTCGGCCGCGGCAGCATGGTCGATACCTGGGCGACCGTCGGCTCCTGCGCGCAGGTCGGCCGCAATGTGCACATCTCCGGCGGCGCAGGTATCGGCGGCGTGCTCGAGCCGTTGCAGGCACGGCCCACGATCATCGAGGACGATTGCTTCATCGGCGCGCGCTCGGAGATCGTCGAAGGCGTCATCGTCGAAACCGGCGCGGTCATCTCGATGGGCGTCTTCATCGGCCAGAGCACGCGTATCTACGATCGCGAGAATGATGAGGTGCTGTACGGCCGCGTTCCCTCCGGCGCGGTGGTCGTACCCGGCAGCCTGCCGTCGAAAGACGGCAAATACCACCTGGCCTGCGCCGTGATCGTCAAGCGCGCCGACGCGAAGACCCGCGAAAAAGTCGGTCTGAACGAGCTGCTGCGCATCTAGCCCGGATTATTCATGAAGGCGCGGAATTGAGGCTGAGACTGGCGAGACAAGGTTGGCCGCCAGGCTCAGCGTCAAACCGCGCAGTGACAACGTGCCGCCGAAGTGAGCCATCTGAATGACCCGTAGTTGGCAATCGAAAATGGATTCCTCATCACACCCGGTCCGGCTTCATGAATAATCCGGGCTAGGTGCCGGGCACCTTCGCGGCACCTCTTGCGGCGATTCCCAGTACTGTGCTTACTGGCAAGCAGCATGAGACGCGGTTGCGTCTCCCCCGCAGATCGGCGACGTCGCATGAGCCGAATCCGGTATCGACGAGCACGATCTCGGAACTGCCTCAACGAGAGATTTTCGCATCCCCCGAATCGGTCGACACAGCGCCCGGCGCATGCGTGCGCCGTCCGGGTAATATCTGCCGTTTATTGATATAGTCGATACGGCCGACGTCACAAAAATATTATGTAAACTCCACTGAAAAGGGCGTCCCGCTCCATGCCGGCTGCAAAGCTTCTCGTCATCGGCCTCGATTCGGCTGACAAAGATCTGATGATCGAGTGGGCGCGAGATGGCTCGCTCCCCCATTTCGCCCGCCTGCTGGAGAACGGCCGATACGGCGAGATGGTGGCGCCGCCGGGGCAGTGCGCCGGAACGGCCTGGGTCTCCATCAACACCGGATGCTCACCTGCCAGGCATGGCTGCTATTTCGATTCGCAGTTGCAGCCCGGTACTTATAACTACGCCAAGTTCCTGCCGCAAAATCAGCAAGCGAGGCCCTTCTGGGAGCGGTTGTCCAAGGCGGGAAAACGCGTCGCCATTGTCGATGTGCCGAAGGCGCCCGCCAGTGAGAATTTCAACGGACTGCAGATTCTGGACTGGGGCAATCATGATCCGGAATACGATTACGCCCGATCCTGTCCGCCGTCGCTGGTGCAGGAGATCGAGGCGCGGTTCGGGAAAGACCCGGTGGGGAGCTGCGATTTGCTGGCTCGTGCAGGCTCAGGACCCGCGGACCTGGCGGCATTGCGCGACCGCCTCGTGGAGCGCATCAAGACCAAGGTTCGCATCGTTCAGTACATCCGGGCGAAAGGCTCGTGGGACCTGGTGATGGCCGTTTTTGCCGATTCCCACTGCGCCGGGCATCAGTTCTGGCGGGTGAGAGATCCGAATCATCCCGGGTATGACGCAGACCTCGCACGCGCACTCGGTGACCCGCTCAAAGACGTGTACGTGGCGCTTGACACCGCTGTCGGCGAATTGATCGCGAACATGGACTCGAACACGGGCCTGATCGCATTCTCCGACCTCGGCATAGGACCCAACTATTCGGCGACGTTCCTGCTGCGGGACATCGTTCGCAAGCTCCACGCGAATGCGCGGAACCGGAGATCGCCGCACGTCGACGCGCTGCGTTGGCTCTGGCGCAAGCTGCCGAGGTCTGCGCGCATTCGAGGTCGGAGCATCCTGTCACCGGTGAAACGGGATATAGACCTGGAGACGAAGGATCGCGACTACTTCACCATCCGAAGTAACGACGATTGCGGCGCCATCAGGATTAATCTCGAGGGCAGAGAACCCGCAGGTCGCGTTCGGGCAGGTCGTGAGTACGATGAGCTGTGCGAGGCGATCAGCCGGGATCTTCGCGAGATCGTCAACCTGGAGACCGGCGAGCCGCTGGTGAAAGAGGTGTTGCGGACAGATGACCTGTTCGAAGGGCCGCGTCTGGCTGATCTACCGGATCTGAATATCGTCTGGAATCAAAAGGCACCAGTGCGCAGGGTCCACTCCCGGAAAATCGGCGTGATCGAGCGCCGTCACGAAGGCCCCCGGTCGGGCGATCATCGCTCGCGGGGATTCTGCCTGATGCAGGGACCGGGGATGGGTAACGAAAGGCTGCCGCCGATGTCCGCCATGGATCTCGCGCCCACCATCTGCTCGTGGCTCGGCGTGGAATTCGAGGCCGATGGTTCGCCGTCACTCACCGCGTCCCGGCATTGACGATGCTGGTCAGCATCGTCATCACCAATTACAACTATGGCGCCTACCTGGCGGACGCCATAGAAAGCGCTCTGGGCCAGTCTTATCCGGAAAAGGAAATCATCGTCGTTGACGACGGTTCGACCGATCACTCTGCAGGCATCATCGCAGGCTACAGGGACTCGATTACTTCGATTCTCAAGGAGAATGGCGGTCCGACCTCTGCTGCCAATGCCGGTTTTGCGAACAGTCGCGGCGGTATCGTCATTTTCCTGGATTCCGATGATTATCTGCTGGCCGGCGCGGTCGACGCTTTGGCCGCGCCGATCAGGAACAATCGACTGGTAGCAAAAAGCCAGGGATATCTGCTGCCCTTCGGCAGGGCGGATGTACGTTCCGGCCGGACCATCCCGGGCAAGCTCTCCCTCTCGGGCGATTATCGCAGGGCCACGTTGAAACGCGGTCCAGGCGCTTGCCGGCACGCCTTTACGTCCGGGAATGCGTGGGCTCGCTGGTTTCTCACACAGGTGATGCCGCTTCCGGAAACAGACAACGTGGCAGTCGATGGATGCCTGAACTCCGTGTCCACTTTGTTCGGGCTCACCGTATCGATTGACAAGATCGTCGCTGCTTACCGAATACACGATCGGAATATGGGTCCCACCGGTGAGACTTTCAGCCGCCCGTCTCTGCAACGACTCATGAATCGGGTGGAATTCACCCAGGACTATCTGGCGCGCTGGGCGCAGCATCTTGGGTATACCGTACCGGTCGACAAGTGGCGTGCTCGGGGCGGAAGTTGGCGAGATGGTGTGCTCAGGTTTGCATTGTCGTCATTGGAAGGATCACAGCGGCGCGTCAAGTTCAAGGACCTGTTTCTCTCTCCGTTCACCACTGGTCACACGATTCGACCGAAGGCGCTGATCGTCTCCGCACTGCTCGCCATCCTCTGGTTGCTGCCGCGAAAGCCGGCGCTGGCCATGGCAAGGCTCATGTTGCAGATGCCGAAAGGAGCGACGACAGAGAACGCATCCATAAGCCGCTGAGCGCGGCCGCGGGTGCCGTCCCCTGGTTGAGGACTCGCACAACCTGCTGCTGAATCCGGCTCACCCGCAGGCCGCTCAGTCACCCGCTCCTGTCCGGCGCTCATTCGTTTTCGACTTGCGCCTTCTGACGTGAATGGGCGAAAAGAGGACACTCCTGATTTCCTCCGGAGGCAGCGATTCTGTCGCAGAGCACGACAATGAAATCAGGAATGTCCCCGTCAGCCGAAACGCCCGGTGATGTAGTCTTCGGTCAGCTTGTGGCGCGGGTTGGTGAAGATGCGGTCGGTGTCGCCGACCTCGACCAGATGGCCGAGATGGAAATAGGCGGTGCGCCCGGACACGCGTGCCGCCTGCTGCAATGAGTGCGTGACGATCACGATGGCGTAGTTCTGCCGCAGCTCGTCCATGAGATCCTCGATGCGCGCCGTCGCGATCGGATCGAGCGCCGAGCAGGGCTCGTCCATGAGGATGACATCCGGGCTGACCGCCATCGCGCGCGCGATGCACAGGCGCTGCTGCTGGCCGCCCGACAGGCTCGTGCCCGGCGCCTGCAGGCGGTCCTTCACCTCGTCCCACAGGCCTGCGTTCTTCAGGCTCGTCTGCACGATCTCGTCGAGCTCGATGCGATGATCGGCAAGGCCATGAATGCGCGGCCCATAGGCGACGTTGTCGTAAATCGATTTCGGAAACGGGTTCGGCTTCTGAAAAACCATGCCGACGCGAGCCCTCAGGGCAACGACGTCCTGCCGCCGTTCATAGATGTCCTGCCCGTCCAGCGTGATCGCACCTTCGACACGCGCCGATTCGATGGTGTCGTTCATGCGGTTCAGGCAGCGGATGAACGTCGACTTGCCGCAGCCGGACGGCCCGATCATGGCGAACACTTCGTTGCGGGCGATGTCGAGGCTCACGTCCGTGATCGCCTGCTTGTCACCGTAAAATACGTTGACGTGACGCGTCGTCATCACCGGATCGTCGACGGTAGCCCTGCCGACCGTCTGCGCGGGCACGCGGGTCGCCTGAGTGGGTTGCTCTCGCACTTCAACCAGAGGCTTGCGCCTGCCCTCCTCCTTGCGATCGACGACCGGCATGCCATCGGGTGCGGCCACCATCCGAACATTCGCGGTGTTCACGTGTTCAGCTCCTGCGCTTCTCGAATCGCCGCCGCAGCAGCAGTGCCGCCGCGTTCATGACCAGCAGAAATCCGAGCAGCACCATGATCGCCGCCGAGGTCTTCGCCACAAAGGCGCGTTCCGGGCTATCGGCCCACAGGTAAACCTGCACCGGCAGCGCCGTGGCCGGCCCGCCGAACCCATCCGGGACGTCGACGATGAAAGCGACCATGCCGATCATCAGCAGCGGCGCCGTCTCGCCGAGAGCGTGCGCCATGCCGAGGATCGTGCCCGTGAGCATACCCGGCATGGCCAGCGGCAGCACGTGCTGCGTGACCATCTGCATTTGCGAGGCGCCCATGCCGAGCGCTGCCTCGCGGATCGAGGGGGAGACCGCCGCAAGCGCGGCCCGGCTCGCAATGATGATCGTCGGCAGCGTGATGAGGCTCAGCACGAGCCCGCCGACCAGCGGCGCGGAGCGAGGCATGCCGAAGAAATTGATGAACACCGCGAGGCCGAGCAGGCCGAACACGATCGACGGCACCGCGGCAAGGTTGTTGATGTTCACCTCGATCAGGTCCGTCCAGCGGTTGCGCGGCGCGAACTCCTCCAGATACACGGCGGTTGCCACGCCGATCGGAAACGAGACGAGCAGTGTGACCGTGAGCATGAAGAAGGAGCCGACCACTGCGCCCCAGATACCGGCCAGCTCGGGCTCGCGCGAGTCGCCGGAGGTAAAGAAGCGCAGATTGAAACGCGTCTCGAGGCGCTCTGCCTCGCCGAGCCGCTCGAGCCATGCGATTTCATGCCGGCTGAGGCGCTCCGTGCCGGCCTCGTCGCCCGCCCAGCGCTTGGCGAAAATATCGACCTCATCGTCGGCGGGCAACCACAGGCTGTGGGTTTCGCCGATCAGTGAGGGATTCTCGAGCACGCGCGCGCGCAGCTCATAGCCCGCGCCCGAGCTCATGAGTCCGTACAGGTCGGCCAGCAGGCGTCGTTCCTCCACCTGGGGAAACAGAGTGCGCAGCGCCGCTTTGTACAGCGCCGGATAGTTGCCACGGCCGAGCTCCGCGGGATCGATTGTGCCGGCAGGCGCGATGTCCTCCGGATCGAAATGAATATCGAGCCGGATCTGGGTCTGCTGAAACGCAGGGCTGCCCTTGCTCACGATGCTGACCAGCAGTGCCGCCAGGAACAGCAGGCCGACGAGCACGGCCGCAAGTCCATAGAGCCGGAAACGCCGCTCGGCGGCGTAGCGGCGCCGCAGGCCGGCTTGCACCACCTCCGCAGCGCACTTATTCATATTGTTCCCGGTAACGGCGCACGATGTGCAGCGCGAGAATGTTCAGCATCAGCGTCACGGCGAAAAGGACCAGGCCGAGCGCAAAGGCCGCGAGCGTCTTCGGGCTGTCGAATTCCTGGTCGCCGACCAGCAGGGTGACGATCTGCACGGTTACCGTCGTCACCGCCTCGAGAGGATTGGCGGTCAGGTTGGCAGCGAGACCTGCCGCCATGACCACGATCATGGTCTCGCCGATGGCGCGCGACACAGCCAGCAGGATGCCGCCGACGATACCGGGCAGCGCGGCGGGGAAGACCACCTTGCGGATCGTCTCCGAGCGCGTTGCGCCGAGAGCGAGCGAGCCGTCGCGCAACGCCCGCGGCACGGCCGTCAACACATCGTCGGACAGGGAGGATACGAAAGGGATGATCATGATGCCCATCACCAGTCCCGCCGCGAGCGCGCTCTCCGAAGCGACATCGAGCCCGATCAGCGAGCCGCTGTCGCGCAAAAGCGGCGCGACAGTCAGGACAGCGAAAAATCCGTACACCACGGT